>JBJTFU010000112.1:0-2517 GCA_046093585.1 Ilumatobacteraceae bacterium
GCCACGGTGGTCCGTCCATCCACGACCCCGACCGCACCGGCAACGACGAGCGGCGTCATAATTCGACCGTCCACTACGGTTCGCCCGTCCACAAGCCCGACGACGACTGGGGTCAGCGAGCGTCCGTCGACGACGGTCTCGACCGCTCCGTCGACGACCCAGCGTGAGGCGACGACGCCGACTGCACCGGCGACGACAAGCGGCGTGATCGTTCGCCCGCAGGTTGCCACGACTGCTACGACGCTCGATCCGTCGACGACGGCCGCTGCACCGCTTGCTCCGCTCGCGCCGGTGTTGTCAACCTCGACGAGTACGACCACGACGACGATCGCATTCGACACGATTCCTTCGCGCGTGTCCCCGGCGGAGAGTGCGTCGGTCGTCGATGGTGAGGCCACGAGGGTCGAGATCTTCCAAGTGACCACAGAGCAGATTCGCGCCGAGGTCGGGGACTCGAGCCTGAGCGTCGTGACGATGAATGCGAGCGGGGAGCGCCAGCCGCTCTTGCCGAACGGATCCCTCGTCTACGTGCCGGGCACGACGACGCGAGTCGACGGCGCCGGCATGTTGGCTGGGTCGAAGGTCGAGGTGTGGATGCACTCCACGCCGACCCTCCTTGGCGTGGCGACGGCGAACGCCGACGGCAGCTTCGCCCAGGTCTTCCAGGTGCCGGCGTTGCTCGAGCACGGCTCGCACAAGCTCCAGGTCGTCGGCATCGCCCCGAACGGCGCGGAGATGGTGGTGGCACTCGGTGTGACGGTGACCGACGAGGAAACGGTGGCACGGGTGCGCGCGGGCGAGGTGACCGCACAGGAGGCCGACATGTTGGCGGTGGCCGGAGTGACGGGAGCGACGCGCATGGACGAGCGCACCGCGAGCAAGGTTCTCTTGCTCGTCGTGCTGATCATGTTGTTGCTCGCCGCGACCTCGACGCGCCGCTTCACCCTCGCGCCACGCCGACTGAGTGCCCCCGAGCGCATCGTGGACTGGACCCCGTGGCTCGTCGGTCACGGATCCTCGCGATACGGCGTGCATGCACTCGGCGTGCTCGTCGGTCTCGGCTCGCTCGTGAACGTCAACTTCCATGCGAGTGCCCCGAGCACCCTGTGGGTCGCGATCCTCGTGGCGCTCGGCATCGTGGACGTCGCCGGTGGAGTGGTGGCCTCGGTCGTGTGGGTGGGCGGACTCGCGGCGACGGGCAACCTCGGTTCGATGCTCGAGCTGCGCATCGCGGTGATCGTCGCGGCGTTGTCAATCCTGCCGATCGTCACCGCAGAACTGGTGCGACCCGGATTGCCTGCACGCAGCGCACGCGCGGTGACGGCGAGCCAAGGCTTCGTCGTCGCGGCAATGTCGGCAACGATGACGGCGGCCTTGCTCGCTCTCCTCACCGCGGCGAGCGAGCTGTCCTTCGTCGCGTCGTCTTCGATCGCCGAGGTGTGTGGTGTGGCGCTGCTCGCCGTCGTTGCACGACTCGCGCTCATCGCCCGACTCGCCCCGACGGCGTTGCGCCAACCGCGTCGTTGTGCGGCCCACTTTTTCGTCGCCGTCGGCGCCGTGATCGCGGTGTCGCTCACGCCAGCGACCGCCTCCATCGCATCCGTCGTCGGCGTCGCGGTGTTCGCGGCGGTCGTTGCGGCGATGACGATGCAGACGCGCCTCGGGTTCGCTCCGCGACTCGTGTCGGCGACCTCGGTGGCCTTCGTCGTGATCCTCGCCCTTGCGGGTGGCCTCGTGCGCTTCGGGGAGTCGAGCATCACCGAGACCCCACTTGAAGTCGATGCGGTGGTCGTCGACCAGATGACCGTGATCGGTGAGACGAGCGCGTTCGTCGACGGTATTCCGCACATCTTCATCGCCGGTTCGGTGCGACCCGGCGAAGTCGTCTATGCCAACGGCGCGCTCGGGATGACGCTCACGGTCACGTCGAAGACTCGCTCGGGAGAGCCCGTTGCGCTCGGACCCGAGAACCAGATCACCCTCGTGCGCGGCGAGAAGATGGACATCACGGGAACGGGTTTTGCGCCCGACCAGGAGGTCAACGCCTGGTTGTTCTCCGATCCCGTCCTCGTCGGCAACGCGCGAACGAATGCCAAGGGATCGGTGCGCCAGACCTTCGACGTGCCGGCGGCGGTCGTCGATGGCAATCAAACGTTGCAGGTCCGCCTGCTGTCACCGGACGGCAAGATCGTGAACTTCGGCATCCCGGTGCTCGTCGTCGACGCCCTGCCAAACTCGGCCGCCTGAGCATCCGTTCGGTCGGCGACCGGACCCACCTCTAGCCTGAAGTTCGTGAAGTTCCGTCGCCGTCGCATCGAGTCGACCGAGACCCAACCCGAACCCCAGACGCTGTCGCTCGAACAGCTGCGTATGGCGATGAATTCACTGCCGATGGGCGTCGTCATCGTCTCTTCCGACGGTGCTCGACGATGGTCGAACCCGTCATTCGACGCTTTGGTCGTCCAGGGTTCGGTCGACGCGGAGCGCTTCGATCGCGAAGTGAACGAGCTACTCGGT
>JBJTFU010000113.1:0-6967 GCA_046093585.1 Ilumatobacteraceae bacterium
GCAACCGGGGAGTCGAACGCCATCGTGCCGCCGAAGGCCACCCTCGACTGGACGTCGATACCCCCGACGTTCAGCACCACCGAATCGGAGTGCGGTGCAGCGAAGTGGACGGTGCCTTCTTCCACGAACGACGGATCACCGGACAGCGTTTCGCCCATGCGCAGCACGGTGTCGAAATCCAGGTCGACGGTGAGCAACGCGTCGGTTCCTGCCTGCTCGGACAACACGGCCGACTCGTCACTCAACTTCGTCAAGGTCGGAATCCAGGCGACGTTCTCGTAGATCACGAGTGAACTCGAGAAGTACGCGCGGCGCATGTCGAGTTGATTGGCCAGACCGTCCACGAAGGTTCGCACGACCGGCGTGGCCGTCGCTGCATTCTCGTCGTCGACCGGGGCCAGTGGGACCACCACGTAGCGGACCGCGAGCGGAGCCAAGAGACGACCCGCGCGCACGGTCGAGCCCGAACCCACGAGTTGGAGTGTCTGCTCGAGCCAGGCCGACGCATCGTTCGTCGGCGGAATCCAGCGGTCGCGAAGGGTGATCTCGCCGTCGTCGGCCACCGCGTAGTGCAAACCAGCCGAAAGTGCGGTCGGTGCGAGCGGCAACAATCCACTCTCCCCGACGAACGCGACGCGGTAGTCGCCCTCGTTCGGGTCCTTCGGCAGTTGGGTGAGTAGTTGAGCGAGCGTCGTCTCGGGTTGACCCCAATCCCCGCTCGTGGCGTACGGCAGTGACGGAACGACGGCGAGGAGCCCCACCACGACTGCGCCGATGGCAAGGGGGCGCAACCGGGTGCGCTCACGATCGAGTGCCGTGCCCATGAGCGCGAGTACGGCGAGGACGGCGCCGAGCGTGACGACGAACGACAATGCCAGACTCGACGGCAACGCCAAGTCGATCACGTCCCGATCACGGAGGACCATCACGATGGTCGTCGATCCGGACAGCACCACCGCGCGTGTCGCCCACACGACATGGGTGCCTCGAGCCAGCAGGATTCCTGCAAGTGGCAACAGGTGGACGACGACCGTCAACGCTCCGAGCGTGCGGGCATCGAAGTCGAGACTGGCGACTGTGAGCAATCCTCGGCCCACCTCCGCGGGGGCTCCGACGAAGTTCGCCGGCCGGGCGATCAAGTCGATCGCCGAAGGCAGGTTGAGGATGAATGCGCCCACCGCGCCGATCCCCGACACTCGCAGCGGACCAATCGCAGAGCGAGCACCGTTTCCAGCGAGGACGTCGGCCAACGCCCAGCACACTCCGACCCACCCGAACACGAGCAACGTGCTCGGCTCGAAGGCGAGGACGATCGCAGCGAGCACGACGCTCGAGGCAACGGCCTGTGTCCGCTTTGCGCCACCGAGGCTCTGCTGGTCTCGTATGAACGCGCGTGCCCACCACGGAAGTGCCGCGTAGACGACGAGTGCTCCCCACGCCCCCGCTCCGAGACCGAAGAAGATGTTGGGCATGGCGCCATACGCGATGACGGCCACGATTCGCGTGCGCATGCCGAACTGTCGCCCGGCCATCTGCCACACGCCGATCCACCCACAGACGACCAAACCCAGGATCAAACACAGTTGCAAGAACCCCAATTGGCCGAACGTGGCGAAGCCGGCGAGGGCGAGCAGCAATACGCCGGTCGGATTGGCCGTCGCTTGACCGAACCCCGCCTGCCACCATCCCCCGAGGTAGTCACCGAGCAGCGCGAAGGGTGATTCGCTGCTGCGCAACGGGAGGAATTCGCCGATAACGGGCACTGCACCGCCGATCCAACTGCGGCTGCCCACGAGCAACATCGCAGCGAGCACGGCACCCACACCGAGGACGAATCGCGTGTGCCGTGGATCGACATCATCACTCGGACGACTCGCTCGCCGCGAGGTGCGACGACGAACGAACGCGGTGAGACGCGCGCTACCACGCTCCTGCAATCCCCGAATCTCGGAGCCCGAGACCCGTCGCGCTTCACGGGCTCGCGAACGACGAGACCAAATCTGTCCCGCCCAGAAAACCGCGGTCAGCGTGGCACGCAGTGACGAGAATGCCGAGCGAGCACCGCCTCCCACCAGCGACACGATCACCCGCACGAGCGACTCGACCACCATCTGCAGGTACAACCCGGGCACCCGCGGCGCGCTCGTCAGCGACAACACGGTGAGCACACGGTGGCGCTCGACGTCTATCGACGAGCGAAGTTGAGGATTGCGTGAGGCGAAGTCACCGCGATGTCGCACTCGCGCCGCAGGGACGACGAGCACCCGCGCACCGCTCAGGTGCACACGCCACGAGAGATCGAGCTCCTCGCCATGGAACGAGATCTCGGGGCAGAATCCGCCGAGATCTCGAAAGAGATCGGCGCGCACGAGCAGGCAGCACGACGACAACGTGAAGACGTCACGAACGGCATCGTGCTGTTCCTGATCGACTTCACCCGGCTCGACCGCCGAGACGCGCTCACCCAGCCGATCGACACCGACTCCGACCTCCTGCAACCCTCGCGAGTCGTCCCAGGTGACCACCTTCGGGCCGACGAGTCCGGCGTTGGAACGGAAGGTCTCTTCGATCAGACGACTGATGGTGGTGGGCTCGAGAGCGACGTCGTCGTGGAGGAAGCAGAAGAAACCGCTGTCGCCCTCGACCAGTCGAAGCACTTGATTCTGCACGGGGCCCCAACCGGGATTGCCCTCCACCGTGCGCACGATCGCGCTCGGCAATGAGGCTCGAATTCGTCCGGCGAGTGCGGCGGATGAGCCGTCCTCGATCACGAAGAACAGTGCCTGCAGGTTGGGGTAGTCCTGCGAGGCGAGGCCAGCGAGGACGTCGTCGAACCACTCTCCCGGGCTGCTCACGACCATTGCGGCGACGACCGGCGGAGCGTCGGGTGCGCGAACGATAGATGAAGGCATCTCCAATTGCGTCACGACGGTTTCAGGCTAGTTGTCGATAGTGCCGATGATCCTCGAGCACGACAAGGTGGCAGTGAGCATGCACTTATAGCCTTTGGGTGGCATGGCTGAGCGTTCATTTCCACGTATCGACGACTTCGACCCGCGTCGTATCGACGTGTCGTCGCTGCCGCTGCCCGCGCCGATTCGCGAGTACCTCCAATCGCTGCAAGACCTCTCGGATGACGAGTTGAAGGAGACGAGGAAGGACGCGATCTACACGGCGGTCGGTCTTGCGGTGCTGGCCTTCCAACGCGCCCAAGTGTTGCGTCGCGAAGCCACCGAGAAGTTCGAGGAGCGTGCACCGCAGTGCGTCGATGACGTGAACGCCATGGTTCGTCAAGTCGTCGCCAAGGCGAAGGAGTTCGTACCGCAGGCACCTCGCACGGACACCAAGGAAGCCTGACACCACCGATCAGACCCGACGCTCCCCTAGTGTCGTCGTGTGCAAAGTCGTCCGGCCGTGAGGATGAAAGTCGCATGAAGCCGCATGATTGGTGGCGGCCGGAAAACTTGGCCGAAGTGGAGCGGGACTTCCGGGAACGTACTCCCGATGAGTTGAACAAGAGCACGGACTTCGGTGCATACCGCATGTTGCTGACCGGTGTCGACGACGAATCGTCGGGAATCACCCTGCACAACGACGTCTCCCCGCTGGCCAAGGTTCATGCGATCGCCGCGCTGCTCGGATCTCCTGCGCCACGCACGATCCTCGACGCGGGCTGCGGGGCTGGGTTCACCACGAAGGCGCTCGCCACCACTTATCCGGGCGCAACGGTCCTCGGTGTCGACTTGGCGGAGGACGCGATCGCCTACGCCACCACTCACCACCCCGAGGCCAAGTTCCTCGCTCGACCGATTTCGCCGTCGAGCGGACCGCTCGGCGAATTCGACACGATCTTCTGCTTCGAGTTCTACCCCTTCACCCGCAACACCGAGGTCGCGTTCCAGGTCGAGTTCATTCGTTACTTCATGTCGCAACTCACGCCGAACGGGCGGTTGGTGATCTACCAGACGTGGAAGAACCCGAACTCCCTCGCGGTGATCTTCGATCAGGTCAAATCGGCGACACCCGAGTTCGACTATCGCGTGATCACCACCCCGACTCCGCGACTCTCCGCCCGCCTCCCGCTGCGACTCGCCATCGCACTCTCGGTCCTTGCGTCTCGCGTCGCCGGCCGAGACTGGGCCAAACCGATGATCGTGGTGTCGAGGCGCTCCTCTTGACGGCGGCAGACACGAAGCCCGAATCGCGCACGCCACTTCCCGAGGGGACGGTGTTGGTCGGTATCGGCCTGTTCATTGCGGGAATCTCCGCGTACGTGTTCTTCAAGATCGGCCAACAGGCCCTCGGACAGGACGGATTCAAGCCGATCGTGGCGATGTGGTTCATCATGTTCGCCCTCGCGCCCGGGTTCTTCCTCCCCATCGAACAAGAGGTGTCGCGCGCGCTCGCCCATCGCCGCGCACTCGGACAAGGTGGCCGCCCGATCGTTCGTCGCGTCGCGCCGTTGGCGGTCGCCATGTTGCTCGTGATCGTTATCGTCGTGGTCGCCCTCGCCCCGGTGGTCAATGACAACCTCTTCGAGGGTTACGGCATCGTCACGCTGTCGCTCCTGATCGCCATGGGCACGTATGCCCCACTGCACCTCGCCCGTGGTATCTGCTCGGGATCCGGACGCTTCGGTAGCTACGGCGTGATCATCGGTATGGACGGTGCGATCCGCGTGATCGGCTGTGCAGTGTTGTGGCTCGCCGGGATCGACCGTGTCGGCCCGTACGCCCTGACGATCGCGTTCTCACCGATCATCGGCGTCCTGCTCGTCGCCGCCTCGGGAAGGCTGAAGACGACCGACGGACCGCCTGCGACGTGGAGCGAGGTGACACCGAACCTCGGATGGCTGTTGCTCGGTTCGTTGTTCGCCGCCGCTCTCGTCAACGCAGGTCCGATCACCGTCGACCTGCTCGGTGACACCGCACCTGCCGAGGTCGTCACGCGCTTCGGCAACGCCGTCATCTTCGCCCGGATCCCCCTCTTCTTGTTCCAGGCCGTGCAGGCGGCACTGTTGCCGCGCCTCGCCCGCCTCGCTGCGCAGCGCGAACTCACCGACTTTCGTATCGGTCTGCGCAGACTGATGTATCTCGTCGTTGCCGTCGGAGTGATCGGCGTGATTGGTGCGTTCCTCGTCGGGCCCGCCGCACTCGAACTCGTCTACGAAGGCGGCATCGATCGGCGGACCCTCACACTGCTCGCGTTCGCCAGCGCGTTGTACATGGCGGCCGTCGCCATCGCTCAGGCGGTGATCGCCTTGCACGGACACGCCACGGTGGCTCTCGGCTGGGTCACTGGTTTCCTCACGTTCGTCCTCGTGGCCTGGCTGTCGAGCAACGATCTCTACCTGCGCGTCGAACTCGCTCTCGTGGCCAGTTCGGTGGCATCGCTCATCGTGTTCGGGTGGTCGATCAGACGCCGCATGGAGAGTGGTGAGCGACCCGACGAAGAGTCGGTAATCCAAGCCTTCGCGGAGCGCCCGCTCGAGTGAGTCTCAGCGCTTGAGTCGATCGGACTCGTAGCGCAGGTCGTGTTCGACCATCATTCCCACGAGTTGCTCGAAACTGACCTCGGGAACCCAACCCAACTGATTCTTCGCCTTGGTCGGATCACCGATCAGGAGATCCACTTCGGCCGGACGGAAGAACTTTGGATCCTGGCGCACGTGTGGGCGCCAGTCACCGAGACCGACCATGTCGAAGGTGAGGGTGAGGAACTCCTCGACAGAGTTCGTCTCGCCCGTGGCAATCACGTAGTCGTCGGGCTGATCTTGTTGCAGCATCAGCCACATCGCCTTGACGTAGTCGCCGGCGAATCCCCAATCTCGCTTGGCGTCGATGTTGCCGAGCACGAGTTCCTTCTCGATGCCAAGTTTGATACGCGCGGCGGTGTTGGTGATCTTGCGCGTGACGAACTCGAGGCCCCGTCGCGGACCCTCGTGATTGAACAGGATCCCCGAACATGCGAAGAGTCCGTAACTTTCTCGGTAGTTGACCGTGAGGTGGTGACCGAACACCTTCGCCACGCCGTAGGGCGAACGCGGGTGGAACGGTGTCATCTCCGTCTGGGGCACCTCACGCACTTTGCCGAACATCTCCGACGAGGACGCCTGATAGAAGCGAATCGGGTTGTTGGTGGCGCCACCCACCATGCGCACCGCCTCGAGCATGCGGAGAACGCCGAGACCGGTGACGTTGGCCGTCAGCTCCGCCTGGTTGAACGACATGGCGACGAAGGAAATGGCGCCCAGGTTGTACACCTCGTCGGGCTGCGTCTGTTCGAGTGCGGCGACGAGGCTGGAGAGATCGGTGAGATCACCGGGGACGATGTCGATGAACGGAAACTCCTCGCGAATCATCTCGGCCCGCGGATTGTGCTGGCCCTTCATCATTCCGTAGACCTTGTAACCCTTGCCGTGGAGGAACTCTGCGAGGTGCCGGCCGTCTTGACCCGTTATTCCGGTGATGAACGCGGTGGGCATGAGACCACGAATCTACCAGTGATCGATCGTTACGCTTCGAACGCATGATCGCGGTGTTGGCAGGTGGAGTGGGCGCTGCGCGATTCCTCCGTGGCGCCGTGCGCCTCGATGTACCCATGACCGCGATCGTCAACACCGCCGACGACACGGTGCTTCACGGGCTGCACATTTCTCCCGATCTGGACACGGTGACCTACACCCTCGCCGGTGCCATCGACCCCGAACGCGGTTGGGGGCTCGCGAACGAAACCTGGACCGCGATGGAAGCCCTCGCCCGCTTCGAGTCGGTGACACCAGTCGACTCCTCGGCTGCACCACGTTGGTTCAACCTTGGCGATCGGGACCTCGCCACCCACTTCTATCGCACGGCGCGATTGCGCGAAGGTGCCTCGCTCAGTGAGGTGTCCGCAGAGATCGCCGAAGCCTGGGACGTTCCATGCGAGATCGTCCCGATGTCCGACGACGACGTGCACACACTCGTCA
>JBJTFU010000114.1:0-3600 GCA_046093585.1 Ilumatobacteraceae bacterium
TCCATCGACCGAAATTCCCCAGCCGGCCTTCGACCACGTGGCGCCGACCGTCGCCGACGACCATCGAGCGAGGAATGACTTCGTCTTCACTCCGCCGGACGGGACTGCGGCATCGAATCGAAGCCCCACGTCGGCCACGACACCAAGACCTTTGGCCTTCCCGACCAAGGACGCGAAGTTCAGCATCTGGTTGTGCGGCACTTCCTTCTTGTTGTTGCGGAAGTAGTAGTTGGACATTTCATTTGGCGACAAACTGACGGCGTTCGACTTGGCGACGGCACCGAGGAGGGTCTTGTTCGCACCCGAGAACACGAGTCCTGGGGATTGGAACTGTCGCAAGATTTCAAGGTCTGAGATTCGCGCACTTCGCACGGGTCCAACGACTTTCGGAAACGACGAGTTGTACAACGCGGCGAGTCTCGTGAGCCCCCATTCGACCTCTTCGACATAGACAAGGTCGGCCTCGCGAAGTCCAGTGTGTGGTCGTGCCAACGCGGTGTTGTCGAGCTTGACCATGACGACCGGCTTCCCTTCGCCACCCGGGCGACCCGACAACGGGCTGACACCCGAATTCGCGTGTACGTGACCAGGAACAAAGGATGCAGAGATAAGACCCAGAGCGAGGAAGACTGATTTGCGCATGTCCCAACGGTAATTGACCGCCGAGATGCCCTACTGGATCACCGCAGATGCTTGACCATCAAGCTCACGACCTTGCCTGGCCGCGTCTCCATCTGGTCGACCTCGATGAAACCCTCACGTGCGTGGAATCGCAGGCTCCCATCGTTGCGTGGTTTCACGTTGACCTCGAGGGTCAACAGGTCGACATCGAGACGACGCTCGAGCTCTCGGTACAGGGACCCTCCGAGTCCGTGCCCACGGTGGCCGTCGTCAAAGGCGACCCTGTCAAGGTACGCAAAAGAGTCGTACCGATCGCAGAAGTAGAGATAGTTAGGACTGTCATATGTCGTACCAGGAGGAAGGACGAGACAAAATCCGACGACGGAATCCGACACGCACACCGACAATGCGACGGAGGCCATCTCATAGATCTCGATCAGCGACGTCAACGTTTCGTCGCCGACCGCCGGCACGTTCAGTTGGTTGATCCTCCACACGTCAGAAAGATCGTCTCGGACCATCTCTCGCACGAGGTGTTGCGGCACGCATTCACCGTAGCAACGAGCGATCTAACCTCGAGAGATGACCACACCCGACCGGGCACTCACCTACAGCATCTACCTCAAGGTTGACGAGCTCTTGACGCTCCAAGAACCGCGGTCGCTGGGCCCCGAGCACGATGAACTGCTGTTCATCATCATCCACCAGACCTACGAGCTCTGGTTCACCTCCGTGTTGCACGAACTCGCACTCACCCAACGGCTCCTCGAAGCATCCGACACGTTCTCTTCGCTCGCCACGCTCGGTCGCGTGCGAACGATCCTCAAGGTGCTCGTCAGCCAGGTCGACATCTTGGAAACGATGACGCCGCTGCAGTTCAACTCATTCCGCGACCGGCTCGACCAAGCGAGTGGCTTCCAGTCCGGTCAGTTTCGAGAACTCGAGGCAGTGTTCGGACGCCGCGACGACTCGGTGCTCGCCCCATTCGCAAACCATCCGAAGATGCTCGAGCGAATCACTGCGGCAATGTCGAGGCCGTCCCTGTGGGACTCGACGCTGCGATATCTCCATTCACGCGGCCACGAGATCCCCCATGTCGTCATCGAGCGCAATGTGAGGTCACCCTACGTCTCGCAACCCGACGTGACGGCGATCGTGGCGACGGCATACCGCACCGACCCGGAGGCGGCACTCGTCCTTGAACGACTTCTCGATATCGACGAAGGCCTCCAGGAGTGGCGCTATCGCCACCTCAAGATGGTCGAGCGCACGATTGGCATCAAACCTGGAACGGGCGGCTCTTCGGGTGCGCAGTACCTCGCCTCGACACTGTTTTCTCCGGTGTTTGCCGATCTCTGGAACGCCCGTCAGCTGTTCTGAAGATGCGTTCGAGCTCCGCGCGCTTGGTTCCAACGATGAGCCCAATGGACTCCGGTCCCAGCAAGGATCAGGACTCCTGCAAGAAGGCTCGCGTCACGCTCGAGTTGGCCTGACACCACGAGCACGACGACCAGCCCGAGTACAGGGACCACGGGCACCCAGCCGATTGACCCACGGATTCGGAACGGTCGCGGCAGTTCCGGCTGGGTCTTGCGCAACACGATGGTCACGACGTTGACGAAGACGAACGTCACGTAGACGAGCGTGTCGGTCGCCGCCGCCAACATCGACAGGTCGTCGAACAACACGAGACCGATGCCTACGGCAGCGCTCACGACGAGTGCGTTCAGCGGCACGCGACGATGGCGCACGATCCCAAGTCGTCCGGGAAAGTCACCCGCGATTGCCACGCCGTAGAGCATCCTGGATGCTGCGGTGACCACGAGCAGCACCGTCGAACCCGTACTCACTAGTGCCGCAGCAGACATCCAACGACCAGTCGAACCTCCCCACACCTCGTCCATCACCTCCGCAAGCGGTCGTTGTGACGACACCAGACCGTCGACGCCGAGCACGCTCACCGCCGACACGGCGACGAGGACGTACAACAGCGTGGAGATGGCGAGGGCCAAGAGGAGCGCACGAGGAATCGTGCGCGTCGGGTCCTTTGTCTCCTCTGCGAGAGTGATCACCTCGTCGAATCCGATGAAGGCAAAGAAGACGAGTGCAGCACCAGCGAGTACGCCGGAGAGTGAGCCTGCGGTCAGGTCGGCATCACCAAGCCGCCCAAGACCGGAACCGCCAACGACGACAAGACTGCCGATTTCGATAGCCCCCAGGACCATGACGACCCAGGCCGCCTTCTCCATCCCCAGATACGACACACCTGCCATCACCGCGATGAGGCCAACGGCGGCCAAGCGGCGGTCGACGTCGACGAACTCCTGGAGGTAACGGCTGAACCCCAGTGCGACGGTCGCAGTGGCGACGACGAGCGCAACCGCCATGATCCAACCCACTGTCCCGGCGATCCATCGCGGAAACACCTGACGCGTGAACTCGTGCTCGGAGCTTGCTCGCGGGAACATCGACGACAACTCCATGTAGCTGAACGCCGTCAAGGCGGAGAGGAGCGCCGCAAGGATGAAGGACAACCAAACAAGCGCACCTGCGCGCTCCGTTGCCGCTGACAACAACACGAAGATCCCTGCACCGATGATGACGGCGACGCCGCTTGCGGTGACGTGAAGAAGTCCGAGGGAACGGGCGAAACGGTCTGGTTGCGATGCTTCCGGCATGCGTACTGATGACGCTACCGAAGCACCGAACCACTGACGATGAGCGTCAGAGCAAGGGACAACTCAACCATTCCACCGGCATCGAGCCGAACGATCGAAAGATGGGACATACTTGAGCATCGGCACCACTTTCGTCGGATCTCTTGGCACGGCAATCATCGCCGTCTACATCATCGGTGCGAGTCGCTGGGTCGCCACGGACGACGGTTGGTATCGCTCGCTCACGAAGCCGTCATGGCAGCCACCAGACGTGATCTTTGGACTCATCTGGCCCTACAACTTCATCATGCTCGTCGCCGCG
>JBJTFU010000115.1:0-10789 GCA_046093585.1 Ilumatobacteraceae bacterium
GGTGAAAGGTGGACTCGTCTCGATTAAGGAGGGTCAGTGGTACTCGTACGCAATCAAGATAAAGAATCCAATCGAGCAGATCATTGGCGCAAAACACCAACTCGTCAAACGAATGCGCCAACTTCGAGTCGACCTGCACGATCTGTACTTGCAGGAGATCACCGTATTGCCAGACGTCCTCGACGTGCCGGCTGACGGACTCGGACCTGGTGCGCCACGGGAAGTGTTATTCGCCGGTATCGACCTTGAGGACCCTGAGGCTTCATTTGCTCGTATCACACGGGAACATCCACCCATTCCGGTGGAGCAGTTCAAGGCTTTCATTCATGCTCTTTGTCCGACCGTCGTCCTTACTGAGGAAGGTGGGAAGTTTCACCAGACCGTCCTCCATAGAGTCGACGAGGCGACGGTGGTCAGACTCGGTGCGCTTGTCGGCTTGTCCACCAACCAGCGAGTCCTCGCCACAGGAGCTGCGGGCACTGGCAAGACCTTCCTCGCCGAGCGGTGGGCCCGCCAATGTGCGGCGCGAGGAGAGCGCACGCTCTTCGTGTGTTACAACGTGCCACTCGCCGAGGATCTCGCGCAGCGCCTCGAGGAGTCCGGCGTCGACGTCTTCAGCTTCCACCGCCTCGCGCGAGCTGTCCTGGGGCCGACGGACTTCGTCGTTCCGCCCGAGGCATCGTCGGAATGGTGGGACACCGTTCCTGCGCAGCAACTCATCGAGCGGAGCGCTGCAACGTCGATGCGATATGACACCATCGTTGTCGACGAGGGTCAGGACTTCCGTCCGACGTGGTGGGATGCACTCGACACGCTCTTTTCACCCGATGGGCCTCGTCGACTGCTCGTGGTCGCTGATCCGCTTCAGGCGATCTACGCGGGTCCGTGGACGGAACCGGCGGACATGATGAAGGTTCCACTGGAGGTCAACGTCCGATCCACGCGTGCAGTCGGAGATCACGTTAAGGACCTCGGTGGCGCCGAGCCGAACGCTGCTGCTCCGATGGGCTTTCCCGTCCGACACCACACGGCGACACCCGAGACCGTCGTCGACGTCGTGTCGCGTGAGGTTGCGCGCTTGGTCGGAGAGTTCGCGATCCCGCCGATGTACGTCGCAATCCTGACGAGTCACCGTGAACTGCGTGACCTGCTCCTGACTGCACACATGCCAGTCAAGCTTGCTCGCTGGGAGGAGCGCGACGAGGACACCATCATCTGCGAGACCATCCACCGTGTGAAGGGTCTCGAGCGACTGGCGATCATCGTTGTCGACCTCGACGAGGACCGGCCCCGCGAGCTCGACTACATCGGGTCGAGTCGTGCCGTGCTGCACCTCACCGTCGTGACTCGCTGAACTCGGTCGGTCACGCCGCCTTCGCCGGTGGGGTTCCACCGTGCATCGGTCCAAGGAGACCACCCAGGTGTTTCGCCTCCCGCGAGAGGATGCGCAGGATGTTCGCGATGTTGGAGGTCCCTTCGCACTTCTCGTCGGTTCCGACCACCACCATGTTGTTGTCGTGCCAGATTCGCACCCCGACACGCGTGAGGTTGAGACGGTTCAATTCACGCAACAACTTCGGGGTCTCCTTGACCCCGTGGAGGACCGTGACGGTCGCGCGGAGGATCGAATCTTCGCCGTCGCACAACTGCAGTCGGACCTTGACGTCGTCGTAGTCGATCACGATCACGCCGTGGTCGTCCTCGACGAACTCGTTGCCGAACTCCTTCAACCACCCGACCACGACGGGATAGAAGGTTGCTGCGCCTTCGGGTGCGCGGGTCATGTGGATGGTGAGGGAGTCGGTCGAGACGCGCAGGATGCGTCCCGCGACGGGTTCGAAGGAGATCGTCACCTCCGGGTCGCCGGGAAGGAAGAGTCGCGACATGACCGCACCGAGGTCGAAGAGTTTGAACGAGAAGGACCCCTTGCCCTTGGTCTTCGCCGGGATCTTCACGTTCGTGTCGGGACATCCCATGTAGGACCAGGAACGCGTGACCGTGAACAGACCGCGCTCGACCGTGACCTCACCGGTCGGTGGTTTCTTGAACATCTCCGAGAAGTCCTCGATGTCGAGGGGGAACTCCGTCGCGATCGACAACGCCGTCTGCAGTTCCCGGACCGACATCGTCGCCTCGACGGTGTAGAGGTCGTCGTTGGTTCGGACCACGGGATCCTTGGTGCTGATCGCGAGCTGCAGGGTGAGACCGTTGGTGGACCGTGCGATCGCCACCTTGTCCTCGATCGACAACGAACACGTCGTACCGTTCTCCGCGAACTCCGTCGCTCCGAGGATGAGACGCCCAGGAATGGTGTACACGCCGTCGAAGGTGTGGTGTTCACCGGTGATCGTCGACCACTGGTCGTCGTCGCCGACCTGCCACGTGCGACGTCCGTTGACGCACCGCACGACGACGCCCACGCCACGGTCTTCCTCGACCGTCGCAAAACGAATGATCGAACTCACCAGTTGGAGTTCGCCTTCGGTGATCACGCCGAGGTCGACGTTCATGCCGCCACCTTGACCTTCGGGACGATGCGTGCCGGGGAGTAACCGGTCGGGGTCGTGTGGACCTCCTGGAAGACGAGTGCGAGTTGCTCCTGCTTGGAGTTCTTCGTCGTCTGCGCAACGACGGACGGATTGGTGGATCCGTCCGCGATGTCGGTGATGTGGTTCGTGAACCACCGTGCTTCGTTGATGTTCATGTTCAGTGACACTCCTTGTTCGGTGACGCTGACTGCACTCGGTGGAACCATTCCACCCAGTCCTGCGTCGGCGAGGGCCGCGATCAGTCGTCGCTTCAGCGCCGCGCATTCACGTGGCGAGAACCCGGAATTGTCACTGGTCATGTGTGTCTCCTTGGTCGGTGGTGGTCGGATTGAACCCCATGGGTGGGTCAGAGATAGTAGGCGAACAAATGTTCGGATTCCCACCATTTCTGACCACCCGAGGGAAAACGCACCGAATCGTTACAAACGTGCGCGGCCAGTCCAGGTCTTCCGACCAGACGTCCCAATCCAGTCCCGCCGCGGCCGATTCGGCGTCCTCGACGGTGGCCCCGACGAGTGTCCTCACGACCTCGGCGATCAGGGCTCCGTTCGGCGGAAGTTCCTGGGTCACCGTCGAGGTCGCTGCCATGCCCGGTGCGCGCCACCAGTCGATCAGCTGGGCTGCCTCGACCGGCTGCATCGCCGCACAGGCGATGTCGACGAGGAACGGCCGGGTCACGGACGTCTCCGCCGGATCGAGCCACACCTTCACGCGCAACGACGGGGCGATGATGTCGGCCCGCAGTTCCCACAACGGGACCGGTTCCCGGTGGTGCGGGTGGATGAGGCCGATCGTGAGTTCGCTGTAGCCGGTCCACGAGCGTGCGGTCTGGGTGATCCGCGGCAGACCATGCAGGTGCATGAGCTGTTCGAACACCTCGAGGTGGTGTTCGCTGCGATGGTCGATCATCTCCCCGAGGGCGATCGAGATCTGCTGGAGCGATTGGGTGACCCACTCCTCGCGGGTCATGCCCGATGCTTCGTCGCGCAACACGCGCATCGGTACGAGCGTGATCCCCTCGATCGTCATCGCGGTCTGGACGGTTTCGCACGGATACGGCTGGTCGCACAGGATGCAGTGCGGGGACGCCGTCCCGCTCGACACGTGCAGGGCACGGATCCTCCCCGCCAGTTCCCTGGTCTCCTCGTAGGCCTCGAGCACGTTGTAGTACATGGAATCTCCTCCCGTTAAACGAAAAGCACGTACCCGCAGATGCGGATACGTGCTGGTTGACGAGGCCAAGTATGCCCCAGGGGTGTCGCGGAGTTAGCTGCGAGGAGCGCGCTTGGCGGGCTTCGTCGGTTTCTTCGGTACGACGAGCGGTGGGTCGAGACGTTCGACCTTGCCACGGCGATAAACCTGCGCAGGTTTGCCGATGCCACTCGCCGAGCTCCTCGACTTGCCCTCCACGCGATGCACGAAGCCCGGAATGGCCTCCACCTTGCGCGCGAAGTTCGCCGCGTCGAACGACAACTTCATGCGGTCCCGTGCGCTCGTCTCGGCGCGCTCGGTCGAGCGCAGCGACTTCAAGTAGTGGCTTTTCAGTGCGTTCTGCACCACGAACGCCACGTCGTCGTCGCGGCTGGAATTGGCCTTCGAGGAGTTGCGCATGGGCACGGTGCTCATCGGCAGGCTTAGGTCGAACGAGGAGTCCTTCGCTGCACGGGAGAACATGGCGATCTGGCGTTCGCTGTCGCGAAGCTTGGCGTGGCCGGCGTCGCGGCGCAAGCGATCGGCGTAGCGCAGGGTGTCGGCTTCGTCGTTGTAGGCGGGATGGAACATCACCTCGTAGACGTGGCGAAGTTCGCTCATCGTGAACTCTTCCTCGCAGAACTTGAGTGCGATCGGGGTCGTCTCCATCAGCAGGCGCACTCGCGCAATCGCATCGCGCACGATGCGCTCATGGTCGAACTCGAGTCGATTCGGATCCGCAAGCACCTCGACGACGTCCATGAATTCGGCCGTGGCGGCGTCACTCCCGGCGAACGGGGAAGCGAAGTTCGGGCTGAAGGCGACGAACGCGACGCTCACGGTGCGGCCGGGCCGTGGATCTCGACCGAGGTCGCCGTACGCGCCGAGCTGGATGAGGTCGTCGGCATCGATCGTGATGCCCGTTTCCTCCTCGACCTCGCGCCGGGCGGCGTCGATCAGGTTCTCGGACTCCCAATTCACGTGACCACCCGGAAGGGCGTAGTCGAAGGGCTCGCGGTGCACTTCGCGCACGACCCCGGTCACGGGATCGGCGATGCACGAGGTGTCGGCGGTGCGCCGGACCACCGCCACCTGCAGCAGGTTGTGGCGGATCGTCAATGCGACGACGTCGACGGCGACGTGGAAGTGGGCCGGGAAGTCGCGAGTGGGGGGAGTGGGGCGAAAATCCATGGTGTTGAAGGGAAACGAACGAAAGTGACGTTTTCGTAACTTTACCGCTAAGTCATTTTAGGGTGGGGGACACCTGATAGGGCTGTTCGGAGACCCCGACAGGCTGGCAGAAGCCCAGAACCCCCAAAATTGCAGGAAACCCAATAAAAATAAGGGTTTTCTTACTTTACAACACCATGTGCTATACTAGTCAATATGACCAATAAGCCAGCCGAGAAAGTTGCATTTCTCATTCGAGGTGCTACAGTCTCGGACCCGATCCCAACCACGACCAAGGAGGCCGTCGCACAGACCAACCGGAAAACCCGCAAGACCACCATTCAGTCCCTCCAGGACTTGACCAGCACCACAGACACCACGACCACCGACCGAGACCTGAGAGGGGACCACATGACCACCAACCGACCACTGCACAAGGACATCTTCGTCCAGGGGTATTACACGGAGATGTATCGACTCGTCTCCAAGCGGCGAGACGTCCCGCGACATGCGGTCGACGACGTCGTGATGTTCGCAGTCGAGCTCCTCATGGAGCAGATCGACTTCGTCGTCGCGAAGCACCCGGACCCCGTCCTCTACGCACGGCGTCAGGTGACGAACAAGGTCCACGACTACAAGCGTCGCATCGCGTCGCAGCGCGGCGAGGGAGCA
This sequence comes from Ilumatobacteraceae bacterium, assembly GCA_046093585.1. Classification (GTDB taxonomy): domain Bacteria; phylum Actinomycetota; class Acidimicrobiia; order Acidimicrobiales; family Ilumatobacteraceae; genus UBA3006. The sequence continues at coordinate 5,583 of JBJTFU010000115.1, forward strand.
CGGTTCACCCGCACCGTCGGGTCCTATGACCTGATGACCAATCCGGATGCATCCGTCCCGAGCAACGTGGACTTCGCACAGGACGTCGTCGATCGCGACGAGCGCGAGCGGCAGATGGCGATCGTGCGCAAGGCGGTCGGCGACAAGAACCTGGAGCTCCTCGAGATGACCGATGGACACGACTACTCCGTGACCCACGTGGCGAAGATTCTCGGTCAGCGTCGCGAGACGGTGAGCAGGAAGCGCACCGCAGTCATCAAAGAGGCGAACAAGGCACTCGGTCCGGCGGCCTAGGCCGAGGGAATCGACGTCGGCGCGACGAGCACCGCGCTCGCGTGCACGACGTCGGTCGTCTTGGTCAGACGAGAACCGAGTTGACTCAGCCTCACGTCCGTCGACTCGCGCAACGTGATCTCGAGCGGAACGCCCGTCGTGTATCCAGTGAGGTCGAACGCCTGCGTCGTCGACGGGGCCGGCGCCATGGAGACGACCTGGTGCGTGCGAATCAAGAGGTTCTCCGCCAACATCACGTCGTCGTGCACCACCCATCCGGCGGGAACCTTGACCAACCAGCGTCGTGACAGGCGGTGCAGTTTCGGTCCGATCTGCACGACCGCCACCACGCACACCAGGCCAGAGATGATCGACGCGACGTCGTTATCGACCGAGAGCGCGACGACGCCGAGTGCCACGCACACGACCCAGCCGAGGATCGCCGGTGCGACGATTGGGGCTGGGATGCGCAGGAGGTGGCGGACCTCGTCCCCGTAGGCGCCGGCCTGCACCTGGCGGGCTCCGTAGTCGCCGCCGGCGATGACCATCAGCGCGACGACTCCGCAGGCGACCCCGACGCTGCGGGCGGGTTCGCAGGTGCCAGTGGGGAGCCCTACGGCGAGGTGCGCGACGACGACGGGGGAGACCGTGCGGGCGACGGTGAGTGAAATTGGATGTTCGAGCCACGTGGCGATCGCCACGAGCGACCATGCAGACCAACCAGCGATCGACACCGCGAGGCGATCGGCGGTGAGCGCGTTCGGCAGGAGCGCCATTGCGACCCAGGCGACCCGCACGATCCACGACACGTTGCGGCGAACGACCTCGATCACGTGGGTCAGCCTACGACCGTGACACGACCCCCAAGTAGCGTTGACGACGTGGCGAAACGCACGACGAAGGGCACGGCGACGAAGAAGGATTCGGATCGCGCCGCCCATCTCCGCGACGCCATCAACCGGCACAACGAGCTCTACTTCACCAAGGATGCACCCGAGGTGAGCGACGCCGAATACGACGAGATGCGCAGGGAACTCGCCACTCTCGAGGAGCGCTTCCCGGAACTCGTCACCCTGGATTCACCGACTGCACGCGTCGGGGCACCGGTGCTCACGACCTTTGCCCCGGTCACCCATCGGGTGCCGATGACGAGCCTGGACAACGCCATGGGATCGGACGAACTCACGGCATGGGGGGAACGGGTCGAAAAGGGCCTCACTGGTCGAACCCACTCATATATATGTGAGTTGAAGATCGACGGGCTCGCGATGAGCCTGCGCTACGAGCGTGGGGTGCTCGTCCAGGCCGCCACGCGCGGCGACGGCAAGGTCGGCGAAGACGTCACCGAGAACGTGAAGACCATCTCGGTCGTGCCACGGACGCTCACGGTACCGAAGGGGGGACGAGTCCCTGACGTGCTCGAGGTGCGCGGCGAGGTGTACATGCCGATCTCTGCGTTCCAAGAGTTGCGCGCGGAAAAGGAACGCGACAACGAGCGTCGCGTCGCCGAGGGCAAGAAGCCCGAGTCCGTGCCGGCGAACCCGCGCAACGCCGGAGCGGGAAGCTTGCGCCAGAAGGATCCGACCGTGACCGCCACGCGCAAGCTTGCGTTCTGGGCCTATCAACTTGGCGAAGCAGAGGGCATACCTGCATTCACGAGCCACCACGACACCCTCGACTACCTGCGCGCGCTTGGATTCCCCGTCAATCCCGAGGTGAAGCGATTCGCGACGCTTCCCGAGGTGCAGCAGTTCTGCGACCACTGGGAGTCCCATCGCCACGACTTGCCCTATGAGATCGACGGTGCGGTCGTGAAGCTGGACGAATTGAACCTGCGCGAGGAACTCGGCTTCACCTCCCGCGCGCCGCGCTGGGCGATCGCGTACAAGTTCGCCCCCGAGGAGCGCAACACGATCCTGAAGGACATCCAGGTCTCGATCGGCCGCACCGGTCGGGCAACCCCGTTCGCCGTGCTCGAACCGGTGGTCGTGAGCGGCTCGACGGTGTCCATGGCCACCCTCCACAATCGCGAACAGGTCGCACTCAAAGACGTCCGACCGGGTGACACGGTGATCGTGCGCAAGGCGGGGGACGTGATCCCCGAAGTGGTCGGACCGGTGCTCGAGAAGCGACCAAAGAACGCCAAACCTTGTACGTTCCCGAACACCTGTCCGTGCGACCTCGCCTCGACGCTCGTGCAGGCAGAAGGCGAGTCCGACACCCGTTGCGTCGAGCCGTCGTGTCCGTTCCAGCGCGACCAGCGCATCATCTACTTCGCCTCCCGCGGCTGCATGGACATCGAGGGACTCGGCGAAAAGACCGTGTTTGCACTCTCTGACCTCGACCTCGTCGCCGACGCCGGCGACCTCTATTCCCTCAGCGCCGAAGACCTCCTGCGCATCGATGGCTTCGGCGAACTGAGCGCGACGAACCTCCTGGCGGGAATCGAGAAGTCAAAGGATGTCCAGCTCCCGAAACTGCTCACCGCGCTCGGCGTGAAACACCTCGGTCCAGCGGCATCGGAGTCACTTGCCCGCACCTTCGGATCGCTCGACCGGATCATGGAAGCGACGAACGACGAACTCGCCGCCATCGACGGCGTTGGGGAGGTGATCGCGACGTCGATCACCTCCTGGTTCGCCCACAAGCAAAACAAGAAGATGATCGAGAAGTTACGCAGGGGTGGCGTGCGCTTCGACAACGTGACCGTGAGTACCCTGCCCCAGACCCTGCTCGGCAAGGCCGTGGTCGTGACTGGAACCGTCGAGGGCTACTCCCGCGAGGAAGCAGAGGCCGCGATCAAGGACCGTGGCGGCAAGTCGCCAGGCTCGGTCAGTGCAAAGACGTTCTGCGTCGTCGTCGGCGACGCACCCGGCGCATCGAAGATCACGAAGGCTCAGGATCTCGGCATTCCCGTCGTCACCGGAGCGAACTTCGACCGACTGCTCGCGACGGGGGAGATCCCCGCCTAGGTCCTAGCGGTCGAACAGCATGTGGTCGACGACGTCGTCGACGATCTTCACCCAGTCGGTGTCGTCGTTCTTCGAGCGATTCGTGTCGAAACTCGAGAGCACGCGACCGAAGGTGTAGGCCTGGATGAAGGTGGCGATCGTGCGGTCGGGATGCGACGTCGTAATGATGCCTCGGTGTCTCGCGGCACTCATGATCGACTCGAGCGCGTCGGTGAGGCGAGTTTGAGCCTGCGCCAACTTCTGCTCGTATGAAGGTCGACCGACTGTTCCTGCGACGATGGCCACTCGCTTCATTCGCTCGACGTTGCGCGTGATCGATTGGGTGAACACCGTTGCGGCATGTAGTGCGCTGCGAAGCTCGTCCGTCGTCGTCACGCTCGTCGACAACTGTTGGATCCCGTCGACGCTTTCCTTCACGATCTGCTCGAACTGGGCGGCACGTGCGGCGGCGATCAGCCCGTCACGGTCGGTGAAGTTCGCATAGAGCGAACTCTTGGAAACATTGGTCGCGGCGATCAATTCCTCGATACGGAATCCGCTCTCGCCGACTCGGTCGAGCATCGTGGCGGTGACGTCCAGGACCTTGTCGAGGTCAGGGATATGGCGGGGCGCCCTCTTGCGGGCTGGGCGTTTGGCCGGCTTCTTGGATGCCACCCCAGCAGTGTACGGAGGGCAAAAGAGCCGATTTGGACCAATAGTCCTATCTGCTACAGTCATGCCTAGCAATTAGGACAATTTGTCCGATTTTTCCGGGGCTGGAGGAATTGACGTGGTGGAATCGAGGGTTGGGCGACGCGTGCGTGCCACGCGCATTGCGCGACTCTCCGCACTCGGCCTCTTCGTCGGTCTGTTCGCACTGCTCGCGCGAACGCCATCAGTGAGCTCCTACTCGGCTAACACCATCACAAACGAATACATCACAACGACTGGTGGCGGTGGTCCTGCGAGAGCCGACTGTTCAGCGGGCGAGGTGCTGTATGCAATCGGAACGCAGTACGTATCGGATGGCAGTGAAGCGCTATCGCGACTTGAGGCCTATTGCGCGACCTTGCAGTCCGACGGAAGTAGTGTCCTCGCTTACCAGCGCACCCTAGGTACGTACGGCTCCGCCTCTGGCACATATCAGGTTGCAAATTGTTTCGACTACAACATCAACCGTCGATACGCCATAACCGGTGCAACCGTCTACAAGCAACAGAACGGTTATGTTTCAGGAATTGCACTGCAGTGCTGCGTAGTGCCTGATGCATCATCACGTGTAACCACAGGAGCAAGCCCAATTTTCGTTGGCTGGGCCAATACATGGGATGGCTACGGCGCGGAGACCATCGCGTGTCCTTCGGGAACTGTTGCCCGTGGCATCTATGTTGCCTATGGCAGTCTCCTCGACAAGTTCGGTCTGCGATGTGGACCAATTTCGGGAGCAGATCAGTCGACTCTCAGTATTTCATCATCGACATCGATGACATATGGCTCGACATTGACGTTGACGACGTCTGGTGGTTCGGGTTCAGGTGCGGTGACGTATGCGGTGACGAGTTCGGGTACCGCGGGGTGTTCGGTGTCGGGTTCGACGCTGTCTGCGACATCGGTTGGTTCGTGCACAGTGACTGCGACCAAGGCGGCAGACACCAACTATGCCTCGATAACGTCCTCAACCATCACCTTCACGGTGAATAAGGCCAATCAATCTGCCCTAACGGTCTCGTCGACATCGGTCACGTATGGCTCGACGTTGGCGCTCACTACTTCCGGGGGTTCAGGTACGGGTGCGGTCTCGTATGCGGTCACGACTACGGGTACTGCGGGGTGTTCGGTGTCGGGTTCGACGTTGTCTGCCACCTCTGCTGGCTCTTGCACGGTGACGGCGACGAAGGCGGCCGACACGAACTACAACCAGGCGTCGTCTTCCGCGACGACGGTCACGGTTGCCAAAGCGAGCCAGACCATTACGTTCACCAA
>JBJTFU010000116.1:0-2732 GCA_046093585.1 Ilumatobacteraceae bacterium
GCGCGAGAACGTGACCGCAGCCGTGCACTACGTGCGCTTCGAGTTCACCCCGAGCCAGGTGGAGGAATTCGCCAAGGGCGGGGTGCTCGTCACCTGCGACCTGACGAACTACCTCGAGGCCGTCGAGCTCGCCCCGTTCGCTGTCACCGAGCTGCTCGCAGATCTGCGCGCCTAGGTCGCCGACGCGCTATCCACAGCACCGTTATTGGGCCCACGGTGGTCCTCGTGCGCAATTGGCATGGCTTTGGCCGCTCGCCATACCATCGCCCCTGGGGGCCACCGGGGGGTGGCAAGGGGGCCGTGGATGTCGAACGCGGATGTGTCGTGGCGAAGCAAGGGCGCATGTTGCGGCCTCGACGCCGAGATCTTCTATCCCGACAACGACGACCATGCCGACTTCGCCAAATCGGTCTGCGCGGAGTGCGAGGTGCGCATAGCGTGTCTGAACTATGCCCTCGACAACCGTGAGCACCAAGGCGTGTGGGGCGGTGCAACCGCGCGCGAGCGCCGGCGCTTGTTGCGCATTCGTCGTCGCAGCGCCTGAGCGGGTCGCGTCGTGAGCGCGATCGACAACTTCGGGGGTTGGTCGTCGATCATCTCGCGTCTCATGGCCCGCGAGGATCTCGACGACGCACAGTCGAAGGCCGCGATGCAGTCGATGTTGTCCGGCGAGGCCACTCCGGCACAGATCGCCGCGTTCCTCGTCGCCTTGCGCACCAAAGGTGAGACGGCAACGGAACTGTGGGGCTTGCTCGATGCGGTCCGCGGTGCGAGCGCGCGAGTGGAGTTGTCCGCGGTTCTCGCCGGAAAATCGATCGACATCGTCGGCACCGGGGGAGACTCATCGCATTCGGTCAACGTCTCGACCATGGCGGCGCTCGTCGTCGCGGGAGCGGGCGTGCCGGTGTGCAAGCACGGCAACCGTGCCGCGAGTTCGAAGTGCGGAACCGCCGACGTGCTCGAGGAGCTCGGCGTGACGCTGGAGTTGACCGGCGAGGGTGTCGCAGAATGCGTGCGGCGTGCCGGCATGGGGTTTGCCTTTGCGCCCGTATTCCACCCGGCGTTTCGTCACGTCGGCCCGACGCGCAAGGAGCTCGGCGTACCGACGGCGTTCAATCTGCTCGGGCCGATGGCCAATCCGGCCGACGTGGCGTTCATGGTCGTCGGCGTCGGTCAGCCCCGCTTTGCCCGCGTGATGGCCGAGACCCTGCAGCACCGTGGTGTGCGGCGCGCATGGGTGCTCCACGGTCACGGCGGGCTGGATGAGTTGTCGCTGAGTGGTCCGAGCGAGGTTCTCGACGTGAGCGCATCGGGGATTTCGGAACTCGTCGTCGATCCGCAGGCTCTTGGCATCGAGCGTGCGGACCTGTCCGCGGTGCGTGGCGGATCTCCGCAGGACAACGCTCGAATCCTGCGCGACACGCTCGATGGTGCGCATGGGGCGGTGCGCGACATCGTCGTGTTGAACGCAGCTGCCGGTCTCGTCGTCTCGGGCGTGGCCGCGTCGATGACCGAGGCGCTCGCCGTGGCGCGTGAGTCGATCGACTCTGGTGCGGCGCGGGGAGTGCTCGCGTCTCTCGTGGAGACCAGCCGTGCTGTGGCACGATAGACCGCGATGTCGATGAGTTTTTCCGTTCGCGTGCCGGCCAGTTCGGCCAACCTCGGACCAGGGTTCGACGCGCTCGGCATGGCGCTGTCGCTCTATCTGACCGCGGGAGTGAGCCACGACGCAGCGGTCCCCGACGGAGCGCGCGTCGTCGACGAGCATCATCCCGCCCGAGTCGCCTTCGATGAGTGCGCAGGTTCAGGTCAACTATGGATTGCATCGAAGATTCCGATGGGGCGCGGTCTCGGCTTTAGTGGCGCGGCCCGCGTGGCCGGCGCGGTCGCGGCGCACGTCACGCGCAACGGCGCGGGTGCTGACGCCTTCGCTGCGGCTCGCAAGTCGATCCTGCATGCAACGACGACGATGGAGGGCCATCCCGACAACGTGGCAGCGTCGCTGTATGGCGGAGTGACGGCGAGTGCGTCCGGTGAGGTCGTGCGCCTCCCGCTCGGAGTCGACCCGGCGATCATCGCCTGGGTGCCCGAGACGCAGACGTCAACGGAGAGGTCACGCACCACGATTGCCTCACAGATTCCGCTGGCCGACGTGGTGTTCAACATCGGCCACACCGCTCTCGTGCTCGGTGCGCTCGCCTCGGGCGACACCGCGGTGATGCGCGCGGCGTTTCGCGATCGACTGCACCACGACGTACGACTCGCCGCCGCACCGACTTCGAAGGTGGCACTCGAGGCCGCCCTGTCGACGTCGGCATGGGCGGCCTGGCTCTCGGGTTCCGGTCCGACGGTGGCCGTGATGTGCGACAACGCCTCTGCATCCCAGATCGCCGCGCAGTTGCCCGCTGATGGTGCCACCCACGTGCTCGGCATCGACACAGCGGGCGCCGTGATCACCGAGTCCTGAAGCGGACCCGACTCCACCTCGTCACACCCCCTGGTCAGGCTGTCTTGTGAGCACCTCGCGTGCACACATCCCTGACAGCAGCACAAGCACCCAGCCAGAGACCAAGGAGCCAGACGATGACCGACGAGTTGTTCGCCGACGACAGCCACCAGCCACCCGTGCTCGTGATCAGTTGCGACACCTGCATCATGCGCGAGACGAGCGCCTGCGACGACTGCCTCGTCTCGGTCCTGTGCACCGATCCGGAGGACGAGGCGATGGTCTT
>JBJTFU010000117.1:0-18599 GCA_046093585.1 Ilumatobacteraceae bacterium
CCCCTGGACGGCATACCCACCGGCCTTGCCCATCGGTTCACCGGTAGCGAGGTAGCGGTCGATCGTGGCGTCGTCGAGCGGGTGCATCTCGACGAGCGCGGTCTCTACCGTGCTCTCCTGCCGCGATCCATGGAACACGCACACGCCCGTGTGGACGTGGTGCACGCGCCCGGACAACCGCTTCAACATTGCGCGCGCGTGGGCCTCATCGACGGGCTGGCCGAGCGATTCACCGTCGACGTCGACGACGGTGTCGGCACCGATGATGAGCGGCACCATGGCGTCACTCGAGTGGCGCACCGCCACCGCGTTTGCTTTTTCACGCGCGAGGCGCAGCGCCACGTCCCGCGGATGTTCTCCTGGTCGCTCCGATTCGTCGACACCCGGCGCTTCGCGCTCGAAGAGAGTCGGTGCTCCGTGCGCCTCGAGCAGTTGCGTGAGCAACTCCACTCGCCTCGGCGAGGTGCTGGCGAGCACGATGCGCATCAGCCGCCCGACAGCGCCACGACGTCGGCGTCGTCCGGCACCTCGAGATCATCCAGATGATCGAGGTAACCGTTCGGCAACACCACGTTGATCGGTCCGTTGGTGTGACCGCGGGCGATGCGCTCCCCGCCTTCGACGATTCGCGCGGACCGATCGAGCATCGCGCAGAGATCGGTCAATTCCTCGAGCGACGAGATCATCGAGAACCGTCGGCGCATCTCGCCACCCACCGGGTACCCGGTGAGATACCAACCCGTGTGCTTGCGGAAGTCGCGCACGCCGCGATCTGTCCCGAGATGGCTGCACAGTGCCTCCGCGTGTCGCACCATCACGTCGAGCACCTCGCCGAGCAGCGGCGTCGGTGCAACGGGTCTCCCGGCGAACGCGTCGATCAGGTCGCGGAACAACCAGGGGCGACCCAAACAGCCGCGACCGATCACCACCCCGTCGCAACCCGTCTCTCGCACCATGCGCAGCGCGTCGCTCGCCTCCCAGATGTCGCCGTTGCCGAACACGGGGATCGTCTTCACCGCGTTCTTCAACTCGGCGATCGCCTCCCACCGCGCCGACGGCGCATAGTGCTGACGGGCCGTGCGCGCGTGCAGTGCGATGGCCGCTGCTCCCTCCTCTTCGCAGATGATTCCGGTGTCGACGAACGTCAACAGATCGTCGTCGATGCCCATGCGGAACTTGCAAGTGATCGGAATGCCGAACCGTGCCCCGGTCGTCACCGCGGAACGCACGATGGCGCGCAACAAGTTCTTCTTCAACGGCACCGCGGCGCCGCCGCCGCGCCGGGTCACCTTCGCTGCAGGACATCCGAAGTTGAGATCGATGTGATCCACCGCGCCGTCACTGCCCAGACTTTCGATGGCTCGCCCCATCATCTCCGGGTCGCTCCCGTACAACTGGAGCGATCGAAAGTTCTCGTCCGACCCGAACGAGAGCATCGTGCGAGTCTTGCGACTGCCGTGCACGAGCCCGGTGGCCATGATCATCTCGTTCACGTAGACGAGATCGGGCCCGAACTCCCGGCACAACGAGCGGAACGGCTGGTTCGTCACACCGGCCATCGGCGCGAGGATCACGGGCGTCGCCGCCTGGTGGTCGCCGAGTCGCAACGGCATCACAGCGGATCCCCCAGTTTCAGGTTCGGCTGCGCCTCCATGTCGAGCGGGCTCGTCACGCCGTCGCGCAATCGGTACCAGGCGGCAGAGGCGATCATCGCGGCGTTGTCCGTGCACATCGCCCTGCTCGGCAACACGAGATGCCACCCTCGCGTCGCCGACTCCTCCTCCATCCGCTGACGCAAGAGCGAGTTGGCCGCCACGCCACCGCCGAGAGCGACGCTGCGCACTCCCGTGCGCTCGACGGCGCGAATGGTCTTGGCCACGAGCACATCGACGACGGCCAGTTGGAACGACGCGGCGACGTCTGCCGTCGCCACCTCGGGGTGTTGGCGCACGTGGTTGATCACCGCCGTCTTCAATCCGCTGAAGGAGACGTCGAGGCCGTCGTGCAGCATGGCGCGCGGAAAGTCGATCGCTCGCGGGTCGCCCTCACGGGCGATCTTGTCGATCGACGGCCCGCCCGGCTGGGGCAGCTCGAGGAATCGCGCCACCATGTCGAACGCCTCGCCCGCGGCGTCGTCGATCGTCTGGCCGATCACGTGGTACTTGCCGTGATCGGTGACGTGCACGATCAACGTGTTGCCGCCGGAAACGAGCAGCACCACCATCGGGAACTCCACCTGCGGATCGTCGAGGAGCGCGGCATACAGGTGCGCTTCCAAGTGGTTGACGCCGATGAACGGACGATCGAGCGCCAAAGCGAGCGCCTTGGCCGCCGAAACGCCGACGAGGAGCGCGCCGATCAACCCGGGTCCCACCGTGGCGGCCACCGCATCCACCCGCGTGATGTCGATCGGCGATTGGGCGATCGCGCGACGCACGACGGGGATCACCGACTCGAGGTGCGCGCGCGATGCGATCTCGGGAACCACACCACCGAAACGGGCGTGCTCGTCGATCTGACTCGACACCACGCTCGAGATCACATCGACACCGCCCATCACGATTGCCGCCGCCGTCTCGTCACAACTCGTCTCGATACCAAGGACCACCATCTCCGCGCTCATGGTCGCGTCGCCTCGATCGACTTCAGGCGCTCGGCGAACTCGTCGCCTTGGATGTCCTGGCACCACATCACGATCGCGTCGTCGGTGTTCTCGTAGTAGCGCTTGCGCACGCCAGCGGGAGCGAAGCCGAACCTGCGGTACAGGGCCTGTGCGGCGGAATTGGTGTGGCGCACCTCGAGCGTGAGCGCCGCGCAGCCCGACTCACGGGCGCGCCACGCCAACTCGAGCAGCATCTCGGTGGCGATTCCCCGGTGTTGCCACGACGGGTCCACGGCGATGTTCGTGACGTGCGCAGCGTCGTCGATGAACAACAGCCCGCAGTACCCGACCAACCGACGACCGATCTTGCCCACCAGGTACAGGCGCTGCGCGCGACGCATGAGGTCGATCTCCTCGGTGAAGATGCGTTGGGTCCACGGCTTCGGATAGACGACGTTCTCGATCTCGAGCACGTCTCGGACGTGGCGTTTCTCCATCTCCACGAGTTCCAACACGGGATGCGCATCCGGGGACGGCGCGGTGTCGCGGATGAACCGATCGCGCACGCTCATGCGCTGCTCCTCGTCGACCAGTTGATCTCGGCATCCGGTGCACGCAGGTACATCGGCACCAGTTCGTCCACCGCCACGGCATCGACGAGTCGCGCGCTGGCGATGGCAGCCAGAGTCGTCGCCGTGGGCAGGTACGTCGACTCGGGTGCAAACGCAAAGTCGGGCACGGCGAGGCGCAGACCGTCGTCGAACGTCTGTCGATACCGCGCCACCCCAGTGCCGACGAGGCACACCGACTGACCCCGGTCGGTGATGGAAGCGAGACATTCCTCTGGGCTCCCCGCACGTGCCGGGCTCAACTGCTCGCGATCGTCGTCGGCCCGATGGAGCGACCAGAACACCTCGCCGCGCCGCGCATCGATCACCGCCGCGACCACGTCGAACTCCGTCGTCGCCTGACGCGCGAGCACCTCGAGGCTGGACACACCGACCAAGTTGGTCTCCAGCACTTCGGCCACCGCCTTGGCCGTCGCGATGCCCACGCGCATGCCGGTGAACAAACCCGGGCCGATGTCGACTGCGATGTTGCCGATGTCGTGCATGGTGCAACGGGCCTCGTGCAGCACCGACTGGATCATCGGCGTGAGCATCTCCCCGTGACGACGATCGCTCTTCGCTTCGGCGTTGGCGAGCACGTCCGTGCCATCGACGATGCAGACGGAGACCGCGTCGAGTGCAGTATCGATCGCCAGCAGCTTCACGAATCGATCCATTCGCGCGTCATCGTCTCGAGCGTCGACCAACGGGCATCCCACTGTGGGCCGCGGCGATCGATCGACACCTCACGCTCATCACTCGAGGTGCCCTCGACGTGTTCGAGGCGCACGACCAACGCGTCACCGAGTGCATCACCCACGACTTCGCCCCACTCCACGAGCATCACCCCGCCGGCGTCCAGTAGTTCGGCGAGCCCGAGGTCCTCGAGTTCGCCGGTTCGCTCCAAGCGGTACAGGTCGACGTGGTGGATCGCGTGTTCCGCACCTGCGTAGGTATGGACGAGGTTGAACGTGGGCGAGGTCACTGCCTCGCTCACCCCGAGCGTCGAGGCGAATCCCTGGGTGAAAGCGGTCTTGCCCGCGCCCATCTCGCCGCTCAGCACGACGAGGTCACGCGGACGAACGAGCCTGGCGATCGCGCCGGCGATGGCGCGCGTGTCGTCGACGTTCCTACTGCGAAGGCGCAACATCGCGTGTCAGCGTGGGTATCTGCGTGGTACTCGGGGCGAGATGCCCGTCAGGACCTCGTACGAGATGGTGCCGAGCGCCCCTGCCCATGCGCTGGCGCTGATGCTCTCGTTGCCTTGACTGCCGATCAGTACCGCCTCGTCGGCGAGGCGAACCGTGTCCTCGCCGCAGTCGACCATCACCTGGTCCATCGTCACCACGCCGGCGAAAGGTCGACGCCTGCCACCGATCAACACGGAGCCGTGTTCCCCCCATCCCCTCCGCACACCATCGGCATAGCCGATCGGAATGGTCGCCACCGTCGCTCGGCGTGCGAGTGGTCGGCGCAATCCGTACGACACGCCTTCGCCGGCCTCGAGCGTCTGCACGTGGGAGACGCGCGCCTTCAGCGACAACACGGGTTCGAGATCCGCGGAAACACCGACAACTTCGAGGGCGCCATAGGTGGCGATGCCCACTCGATGCATCGTGTTCACCGACGCATCACCGAGTCGGCGCAGCGTGGCTGCCGAGTTGCCGATGTGGACGTGTCGAGGTGCGAAGCCCGCGGCGCGCAGATCTCTCGTGACCTCGACCATCGTGGTCACCTGACGCTGCGAGTCCGCGTCGCGATCGGGCATGTCCGCCGTGGCGAGATGCGTATACACACCCTCGAGATCCAACCACTCGTGCGCGGCGATCGATCGAGCCCGAGCCACGGCATCGGTCGGCGCGGCGCCGACGCGGTGCATCCCCGTGTCCACCTTCAGGTGCACCTTGGTCATCACACCGACGCGACTCGCCACACGGGCGAGGGCATCGATCGACCCGGCGTTGTACACGGTGGCCGTAAGCCCGAGTCGAACGAGATCTTCGAGTTGATCCGGCGGTTGCTCACTCATCACCAAGATCGGTGCGGCGATTCCCGTGAGTCGAAGCTCCTCCCCCTCGCCAACGAGAGCCACACACAGACCGGTGGCTCCCGCCTCGAGTGCGGCACGCGCACACTCGACCGCGCCATGACCGTACGCATCTGCTTTGACGACCGCCCACGTTTCACCATGTGCCGACGAAGCGAGACGGGCGATGTTTCGTCGGTATGCGCCGAGATCGATCTCCGCCCATGCGAAACGGTGCGTGTTTCCGCTCAACCGCTACTCCGCTGCGACCATCGCCATCGCCACACTCTCGGTGTGGGTGAGCGAAAGGAACCACTTGCTGATGCCGCGCTCACGAGCCAGTCGCTCTGCGCGGCCGCGCACGACGAGACGCGGTTCACCGTGCGAGGTGCGCTCGACGGACACGTCGTGCAGATCGAACGCACCGAGGCCGACACCGAGCGCCTTCATCACGGCCTCACGCGCGGCGAAACGGACGGCGAACGAGGGCGTCGGGTCTTCGCGACCGGCGAGTGCCGCGATCTCCTCCTCGGTGAACACACGCTTGGCGAAGCCCGGCGTGCGGGCCATCACCTCGCGCATTCGAGCAACTTCGACGGCGTCGACTCCGATGCCAATCATCCGCTCAGCCCTGCTTGGTGCGCCACAGGTCGGCAGTGTCGCTGATCGGGAGGATCAACAAGTCCGCAACGCCCATCTCGGCGAGACGATCCTCACGGAACGTGCCTTCCGTCTCCGCGACCCAGTCGACCAGGCGGTCGTAGCGATTGTCGTAACCCTGCAGCACCGAGCGCATGGCGGGCACGGGCAAGTGATCATGGAAGATCACGTGCAACAGCGTGATACCGATGGTCTGTGCTCCCTTCGTCTCCGGCACGAAGATGACGGTGCGACCATCCCGACGACCGCGGGCGACGAGCACGTTGCCGTCGATGGCGACGCGGTGCTTGGTGCCCACCAAGTGGGAACTGCGATCCACACGCGACTCGAGTTCTCGGGCGATGCCTCCCCGATCGACGATCGCGACGGTGGCCGAACCGTCCTCGGGATCGCCCTCGATGCGGTAGCGGGTGAAACCCACCACCTGCTCGACGGCCGGATCGAGATCGGCCACGACCTTCAACACCCTGTACGACAACGCGTCACGCGATGCACCAGCCTCGAGCACCGCCTTGACGAGCGCGCGGTCGAGCAAACCCTCGTCACTGCGCGAGATGCCGACGGTCACCGTCTTGGCCTGGTGTTTGATCGCGTCCACCGGTCGCGTCAGTTCGTCGATCGCTCGAGTGAGCGCCAGCGTGAGGTCGTCGAGCAGTGCCTCCGGCGACGACACCTTGCCCGTCGCCGATTGGTACGCCTGCAACGGATCCGACGCGAGCACCACCCGCAACATCGTCGACACTCGCACCGCCGTGCTCGCCTCGAGGTTGCCGTCATAACTGCCGATGAGGAGCGTCTCGTTGAAGCGGTTCGACGGACCACCGATCTCGTGGCGAACCTTGGCCAACAGCTGCGAGCCCACGCCGCCGCGCTCGACGGCGTGCTCCACGACCTCGCGCGCAGCGCGCAGCGGCAACGCCAACGAATCGATCGCCAGCGCGGCGTCGTAACCGAACAGGTGCCCCACCATCACGCAGAGCACGAACGACACCGACGGGTCCACCTTGGGCACCGCGATGACTGCCGCAGCCGCGTCGAAGCGCTGTTCACCCTCGTCCGCGATCACGATCGGCAACGCCTTGTGCGCCCGATAGATCGCGATCTCCTTGGCCACGTCCTGAGCGGTGCCGTCACCGAGACCGGACGCGCACACGATGATCATCGGCTCGCAGGAGAGGTCGATGTGTTTCTTGTCCTCCGTGTAGTCACACGAGATCGACTTGTAACAGAGCTCGGACAACTTGATCCGAATCTCCTCGGCTGCCACCGCATTCGAGCCGTTGCCGACGATGCTCCAATAGCGGCGTGCCGGAGCGAACTGTCGAGCCGCTGCGGTGATCTCGTCGTGCTTGGCGAGCACGCTGACCATCGCATCGGGGATCTGGCGCATGGCCGCGAGCAAGCGATCTCGCTCGGCAGCGCGTGCAGGGTCGATCGCTTCGGCGATGGCGCAGGCGAGCAAACCACCGGCCGCCACCGGTGAATAGAAGGCCTTCGTGCTCGCCACGCTCATCTCCACGTCGCGACCATCGGAGGTGTACAGCACACCGTCGGCCTTCGCTGCGAGCTCACTACTGCGGCGGTTGACGACCGCGATCACCGCCGCGCCGCGCGAGCGCACCAAGTCCACCGTGCGATTCGTGTCGGTGGTGGTGCCGCTCTGGCTGATCGCCACGATCAGGGTGTCGGTCATGTCGAGCTGCATCTGGAACCCGGAGAGCTCCGTGGCCGGCAGCGCATCGACATAGACGCGTTGATCGACGAGCGTGCGCAGCAGTTGGGCGAGGCTCATTCCCGCGATCGCCGCCGTGCCTTGTCCGATCACGCGAACGCGGCGGATGGCACCGCTCGCCAACCGATCGACGACACTCTTCGGCATCACCGTCTCGTCCAGCGTGGCGCGCAACCGGCCGTCGCGCTCACCGATCTTGCCGCGGAGCGTCTTGCGGAAACTGAGTGGCGCCTCGGCGATCTCCTTCGACAGGAAGTGGCGATGGTCACCACGATCGATGTCGCGAGTGGTGACTTCGGCCATGACCACGTCGATCGACGGCAACCGTTCTCCGAGGTACGACAGGCCGGTGATTCCCTCGAGGGTGCCGGCACGATCGCCGTCGAGCACGAGGATCTGCCCACGACTCATCGGGTTGGCAGGGTCGGCGAGCGCCTCACCGTCCATGCGCACGTAGTTCATCGTCTCCTCGACCACGCCGTACGGTTCGCTCGCCACGAGGAAACGGTCCTCCGCAAGGCCGACGAACGCGCCCTGTCCGCTGCCGCGCAGCGCGAGCAGCACCTTGTTCGGTTCGTCCGCGCTGATCGTGGCGATCGCGATGGAACCCTCGAACTGGGCGACGGACTCGCGAAAAGCCTCGATGAGCGGCATACCTTCGCTCAACCGGCGTGACACGAGCGTCGGAATCACCTTCGTATCGGTGGTGATCGGATCGGCGATCGACAACGCGTAGCGGGCCTTGATGTCGGCGTGGTTGTCCACGTCGCCGTTGGCGGCAGAGACGAGATACGGCGCACCCCCGCGCTGTTCCAGCTCTTCGCTGTTCACCGGGTGTGCATTCGGCTCCGAGATGATGCCGACGCTCGCCCACCGCGTGTGCCCGATCACCGAGATACGCGCGTCGGGCTGACTGACGAGCAGTCGCAACAGTTCGTCCTCGAGCACCGCCTTGCGCATGACCCGCGTGTTGTCGCCGAGCTCACCGATTTCCGCCGCCGCCTTGTACACGAACGACCACGCGCGATTGCCCGAACCGGGCCGCACCGAACCGGAGGTGAACAACGCGTCCTCGACCCGGGATCCGAGTAGGCGGCGCACACGCTCGTCACTCGACTCGCACCCGTGACCCCACACCATCACGTGCACGCCGGCCGAGTCGCGACCGCGCACCTCCATCCGGTCGAGTGCAGCGAACGCCTGATGAATCGCGAAGTAGGCGTTGCGCGCCGAGCCACTCGCCTGTTTGCCACACAGATCGGCGACTGCACGTGCCGCCCCGATGCGATCCCGACGCAGCGCCCACGACGCGTCGCGGAGCACGCTCAATTCGTTCGAGCGACGCTCCAACTCCCTGGTCGAGAGCCCGCTGGATGCTTCGAGTTCCTGCTCCAGCCGATCGAGCACTGGGTCGATCCGATCCAGCCGATCGAGGATCGCCGACTGCAGCTCATACGCCTCCACCAGTGCCGCCACGCCCGCCTCACCCTTGAGCAGGGTGTCGGCTTCGACGAGGGCCTTGCCCGCGCGGGACGGGTCGTCCGAGGCGCCGACGGCGGCGTCCAACAGCGCCAACACCGCGTCACTCGACGGCACTGCACGCTTCGATGGACGCGACACGACACAGACGATGCCGCACATACCTACAGGCTACCGAACCGCCCCGAAACGCTCCGCCACGACGTCAGCCAACGACTCCGCCATTTCGTCGGCGAGCGCTTGGGTCTCGGCTTCGACCATCACGCGCACCATCGACTCGGTTCCGCTCGCACGCAACAACACGCGACCGGTCGCACCGAGACGCTGCTGTGCATCGCGCACGTCTTCCTGCATCACGCTCATCGGATCATGCACGCGTTGCGCAACGCGCACGTTGACGAGTGCCTGCGGCAGCGGCGTCATCGCCGAACGCGCCAACTCGCGCAGCGACCGTCCTTTGCGGCGAACCATCGCCGCGAGGATCACGCCGGCCAACAGTCCGTCACCCGTCGTCGCGTGACGAGCGTGGATGACGTGTCCGCTCTGCTCGCCGCCGAGTACGAATCCACGCTCATCCATCGCTGCCAGCACATTGCGGTCGCCCACCGCAGTCGTCACCACCTCGATGCCGGCCTCGCGCATCGCGCGATGGAAGCCCGCATTCGTCATTACCGTCACCACCACACCGCCCTCGAGATGTCCTCGCTCCTTCGCATCGAGGGCCGCAAGCGCGATGAGATGGTCGCCGTCCACCACGTCGCCTTGATGATCGACGGCGATGACACGATCGCCGTCACCGTCGAATGCGAGACCGAGTTGCGCCCCGTGCAAGCGCACCGCCTCGCCCACCAACTCGGGGTGCATGGCGCCACAACCTTCGTTGATGTTCTTGCCGTTCGGTTCGTCGTTGATCACGATCACCGTCGCACCCAGCGTGGCGATCACCTCGGGAGCGACCTCGCTCATCGCGCCATTGGCACAGTCGACGACGATCGTCAGACCCTCCAGTGCGCGGTCACCCACGGCCGCGCACACGTGCGCCGCGTAGGCACCGAGCAACTCGGCGCGACGAGACGCATCCACCACACCCGTGCCGGAACTTGGTTCATCGTCGTGCAAGGCCCGTTCGATCCGCGCCTGCTCGGAATCGAGCAACTTGGTCCCGCCGACGCTGAAGATCTTCACCCCGTTGTCGTGGTGCGGATTGTGCGACGCAGTAATCGACACACCCGCACAGCCGAGGTGCTGGGCGACGAACGCGATCGCCGGTGTGGGGGCCACACCGATGTCGATCACGCGCGCACCGGCCGACGTCGCACCAGCGGCGATCGCCTCGGCGAAGGCGGGGCCAGACTCGCGCGTGTCCCGACCGACCACCACGTCGGTGAGGGTGAGTACGTCGACCGCGACGCGACCGAGACGCTGCACGTAGTCGAGGGTGAGCTCGCTGAAAGCGGCTCCACGCACTCCATCGGTGCCGAAGGTCGGCGTCATCGCTCGTTCCACGCGGCCGCGGGCCGACGTGCCAAGGCTTATCGCTTGGTGTACTGCGGCGCCTTGCGCGCCTTCTTCAAGCCGTACTTCTTGCTCTCCTTCTTACGGGAGTCGCGAGTGAGCAGGCCGGCCTTGCGCAATGCAAGACGCTTCTCGGGGTCGAGATCGAGGATCGAACGGGCGATCGCCATGCGCAACGCGCCTGCCTGACCCGCGCTGCCACCACCCTGGATGTCGGCGTCGACGTCGTAAGCGGACTCGGCCTCGATGACGCGCAGAGCCTCGGTGGCCTGGGCGCGCTGCACTTCGTTCGGGAAGTAGTTCTCGAACGTCCGACCGTTGATGGTCACCTTGCCGGTGCCGGGGCGCAGACGCGCGCGGGCGATGGCGGCCTTGCGACGACCGGTGGTCTGGGTGAGTGGCTTGGTTCCCACGAATACTCCTTTGATCAACGAGCCTTGGCGTGCGACATGTCGAGCGCCTTCGGCTGTTGTGCCTGGTGGTTGTGCTCAGGGCCAGCGTGCACCTTGAGCTTCTTGATCATCTGACGACCGAGCGGCCCCTTCGGCAACATGCCGCGAACGGTGCGACGGATCGCATCCTCCGGCTTGCGCTTGAGCAAGGTTCCGTACGACTGCGTGCGCAGACCGCCGGGATAACCGCTGTAGTCGTGGACGAGTTCGGTCTCCGCCTTGCCGCGGGTGAGCACCACCTTGGAAGCGTTCACGATGACGACGTGGTCGCCCGTGTCCATGTGGGTCGAGAAGATCGGCTTGTGCTTGCCGCGCAAAACGCGCGCTACTTCGGTGCACATCCGACCGAGCACCAAGCCGTCGGCATCGACGAGATGCCAGTCGCGCGTGATGTCGTCGGTCTTTGGAGTGAAGGTACGCATGTCAACTACTTTCGAACGTTCGTTGGACCGCGAAACCCGCGCCAACAGGACTCTTCAGGATACGGGGCGGGACCCGCGGTCACAATCGGCCGGGCCTGGTTTGGAGCCCCAGAGCCAACCAACTCGGGGTCATTCCGGCTCGGCCGGGTACCCCACCTCCCACAACATCAGACCCTGGGGCGGGGCCAGTTGGGCCGCCTCTCGGCGATCTCCGGCGAGGATCAGCCCGCGCATGTCGCTCGGTGGACGCTTGCCCAATCCGATGTCGGCCAGCGTGCCCACGATCGAGCGCACCATCTGGTGGCAGAAGGCGTTCGCGGTGATCTCGAACTGCACTGCATCGCCGTCGAGCGCCGTCCACTTGGCAACCATCACGTAACGGGTCATCGAGGGCCCCTCGCCCTCGGGGGACTTCGGTTTGCGACAGAACGCCGAGAAGTCGTGCTCCCCGATCAGTGCGTCGCTCGCCAGTTGCATGGCCCGCATGTTCAATGGACGCGAGATGTGCCAGGCGGTCTCCACCATGAACGGGTTCGCCGTCGGCGAATTGAGGATCGTGTAACGGTACGTCCTCCACAATGCCGAGAACCGGGCGTGGAAGTCGGGCTGCGCCCACCGCGCCGCACGCACCACGATCGACGGGCCGCACAACGCGTTCAGTTGCTTGGCCAGCAGGTCGAGGTCGATCCGGTCCGGCAAATCGAGGCTGATCACCTGCCCCCACGCGTGCACGCCGGCGTCGGTGCGACCGGCGGCAGTCACCTTCACTTCTTCCTGCATCACTTGCTGCAGCGCAGCCTCGATCGTCGAGGCAACGGTCGTCACACCGGGATTTATGGCAAAGCCACTGAATTGATCGCCGCGATAGGCGACGGTCATGCGCGCACGACGCATGATCGAACTACTAGACGAGTTCGATTCTCGCCATTGGCGCGTTGTCGCCGTGCCGCGGGCCGAGCTTGAGGATGCGCGTGTAGCCACCGGGGCGACCCGCGTAACGCGGGGCCACGACGTTGACCAGCTTGTTCGTCATTTCCTTGTCGTTCAGATACGACTGGATCTGACGGATCCGGTGCAGGCGCATCGGGCCTTCACCCTGCGCCTTGATCGCCTTCGTGATCAACTTCTCCGCGATCGGGCGCAGCGCCTTGGCCTTGCCCTCGGTGGTGACGATGCCTTCGGCGGCGAACAACGACGCGGCGAGGTTCGCCATCATCAACTTCTGGTGTGCGGCGCTACCGCCGAACTTCGGCGCGCGGCGTGGTGTTGCTGGCATTGGTCATCGACTCCTGTTGTGAAACCCTGGCTCAGATCCTCAACGACAGGCCGCGCTCGTCGAGCTTGACCTTGATTTCGTCGAGGGACTTCTGACCGAAGTTGGTGATGTTGAGCAGGTCTTCCTCGCTGCGCATCAGCAACTCGCCCACGGTGTTGATCTGGGCACGCTTGAGGCAGTTACGGGGACGCTCGGACAATTCGAGATCCTCGATGCTGAGGTCGAGGTCGGGCGAACCCGAACCCATGCCGGCGGGCTCGCCGAGCTCGAGCGCAGCGGGCTCGTCCGACAGCGTGGCCACGAGGTCGACGAGGTTGCGCAAGGTGGCACCAGCGGACGCCAACGCTTCACGTGGCTCCATGCTGCCGTCGGTCTCGATGTCGAGGATGATCTTGTCGTAGTTCGTGGACTGCTCCACGCGGGTGGGCTCCACGGTGTAGGTGCAGCGACGGACCGGCGAGAAGATCGCGTCGATCGGAATCACGCCGATCACCTTGCGGGTGTCGCGATCGCTCGACATGTAACCCTTGCCGCGCTCGACGGTGAGATCGACGACGAGACGACCCTTGGCCGACAACGTCGCGATGCGCTGACCCTTGTTCAGGATCTCCACGCCTGCAGGACACGGGATGTCGGCAGCGGTGACTTCGGCCGGACCCTTCACGTCGAGCGAGATGACGACGGGCTCGTCGGACTCGGAGGTGACGACGACGTCCTTCAGGTTGAGGATGATCTCGGTGACGTCCTCGGTGATGCCGTCGATGGTGTCGAACTCGTGCAGAGCGGACTCGAACTTCACCGTCGTGATCGCGGAACCCGGGATCGACGACAGGAGCATGCGACGCATCGAGTTGCCGATGGTGTGGCCGAGACCCGGCTCCAACGGTCCGATCGAGAACTTCTGACGATTGTTCTCCGCGACGCCGATGGCTTCCACGGTGGGGCGCTGAATGACGAGCATGTGCTTCTCTCCTTAGGGGGTTACTTCGAGTAGAGCTCGACGATGAGCTGCTCACGGACGGGGACATCGATGTGCTCACGCTGCGGCAAGTCGCGCACTGTGACGAGGCGACCGGCTTCGCCGGTCTCCAACCAACCCACCACCTTGCGGTCGAGGGTGTCGATGTTGTGCTGGATCACGATCATGTTCTTGGCCTTCTCGGACAGCGAGATCATCTGGCCCTTGGTGACGCTGTAGGACGGGATGTTCACGCGCTTGCCGTCGACCATCACGAGTCCATGGCTCACGAACTGACGAGCCTGCGGACGGGTGCTCGCCCAACCGGCGCGGTACACGACATTGTCGAGGCGGCACTCGAGGAGGCGCAGCAAGTTCTCGCCGGTGGGACCGGAGAGACGGGTGGCCTTCTCGTACATCTTGCGGAACTGACGCTCGAGCACGCCGTAGATGTACTTCGCCTTCTGCTTCTCCTGCAGCTGGGTGAGGTACTCGCTCCCAGCGCCACGACGGCGGGTGCGGCCGTGCGTTCCCGGGGGGAACGGACGACGCTCGAGGGCCTTCGAACCCTTGGCATTTTCGAACACGTTCACGCCGAGACGGCGCGAGATACGAACTTTGGGACCGGTGTAACGAGCCATGGTTACGGCCTCTTCCGCTTCGGCTGGAGGCAACCGTTGTGCGGCACCGGGGACACGTCCTTGATGCCCGACACTTCGATGCCCAGGTTTTGAATCGAACGAAGCGCGGTGTCGCGGCCGGAGCCCGGACCCTTCACGTGCACTTCGGCACGCTTCAGACCCTGATCCATCGCGGCGCGACCGGCCTTCTCGGCGGCCATCTGCGCGGCGAACGGAGTCGACTTGCGCGAGCCGGAGAAACCCACGCCGCCGGACGACGCCCACGAAATGACGTTGCCCTCGGTGTCGGTGATCGAGACGATCGTGTTGTTGAACGAACTCTTGATGTGCACGATGCCCGACGCCACGTTGCGGCGGTCGCGCTTGCGCTTGCGGGGTGCTGGAGCCTTAGCCATCGGTTACTTCCTCACTGCCATCTTCTTGTTGGCCACGGTCTTCTTCGGTCCCTTGCGGGTACGCGCGTTGGTGTGGGTGCGCTGTCCGCGGACGGGCAGCCCCTTGCGATGACGCACGCCCTGATAGGAGCCGATCTCGATCTTGCGCTTGATGTCGGTCTGCACGTCGCGACGCAGGTCACCTTCGACGGTGAGGTTGTTCTCGATGTACAGACGGATCTTGTTGACCTCGGAGTCCGTGAGGTCACGAACGCGGGTGCTCGGGTTGAGGTCGAGCTCTGCGCACATCTTCTTTGACGTGCTGCGACCGATGCCGAAGATGTAGGTGAGGGCGATCTCCAAGCGCTTCTCGCGCGGGATGTCGACTCCAGAAATACGTGCCATGTGTTGTCCTTCTCAGCCCTGGCGCTGCTTGTGGCGCGGGTTCTCGCAAATCACCATCACGCGGCCATGGCGACGAATGACCTTGCACTTCTCGCAGATCTTCTTGACGCTCGGTTTTACTTTCACTGTTGCCTCGTGATTCCTATTTGCTCGTACTACTTGCTCGTGTCTTACTTGTGTCGGTAGGTGATGCGGCCTCTGGTCAGGTCGTACGGTGTGAGTTCCACCTGGACCTTGTCTCCCGGCAGGATGCGGATGTAATTCATTCGCATCTTTCCCGAGATGTGAGCCAGAACCGTGTGGCCGTTGTCGAGTTCGACCCGGAACATTGCGTTGGGCAATGATTCGGTGATCGTGCCCTCCAGCACAATCGCATCTTCCTTGTTTTTCGGCAGAACACTCTCCTCGACACGCGATCTGGTTGGTGCTTTTCGGGCGGTGAAACCTCCCAAAAGGCGAAGGGTGACTCTATCGGCGGGACTTACTACCCGAAAACCCCGAATTCACGCCTTGGCGACACCTTCCACGGCCCCCACCAAGCGTGCGAACACCTCGTCGGGGGTGCCCACCCCATCGACCACGGCCAGCAAGGACTGGGCTCGGTAGTAGTCGATCAGCGGGGCGGTTTGCAGGTCGTACAGGTCGAGGCGCTTGTTGATTGCCGTCGGGGTGTCGTCCGCCCGTTGGGTGACCGCTCCCCCGCACTTGTCGCACTTCCACGGGTTCGGTTCGTTGCCGGTGGCCACGTAGTTGGCCTCACATTGCTCACAGGTGCGGCGCGCGGAGAGCCGATCCACCACCAATTCACGGTCGACAGCGAGGTCGACCACCAGGTTCACCGGACGCGCGCGACTGATGTCGTCGAAGGACTGCGCCTGGGCGACGGTCCGCGGGAAACCGTCCAACACATACCCTGCCGTGCGCGCATCGGGTTCACCGAGGCGGCCCTGCACGAGGCTGATCATCAACTCGTCGTCCACCAATTGCCCGGCATCGAGCACCTGCTTCACTGCCCTGCCCAACACGGAGTCCTGACGCACGGCTGCGCGCAACATCTCACCGGTGGAGATGTGAGGAATGTCGAAGTGCTCGGCCAAACGCCGACACTGGGTGCCCTTCCCCGCCCCTTGGCGACCGAGCATGATGACGCGAATTCCCGTTGACATGTGCTGTCCGTTCGTTTCGTACCCGTGAGGTACGGACTACTTGAGGAACCCCTCGTAGTTTCGCTGCATCAACTGACTGTCGATTTGGCGCATCAACTCGAGGGCCACGCCCACCGCGATCAACACCGTGGTGCCGGCGAACGGGAAGGTCTGCACGTCGCCCACCCACAGCACGATGTACGGAGTGATCGCAATGAATGCGACGAACATGGCGCCGGGAAGCGTGATCCGGTTGACCGTCTTGCCGAGGAACGACTCGGTCTGCGGGCCGGGACGGATACCGGGGACGAAACCACCCTGCTTGCGCAATTGATCGGCCTGGCGAATCGGATCGAAGGCGATCGAGTTGTAGAAGTAGGCGAACGCGATGATCATCAGGAAGAACACCGAGATGTAGAGCAGGTTCTGGCTGTTGACGAGGTAGTCGTTGACGAAGCCGGCGATCGAACCGCGCCATCCCTCGGCCGAACCGAGCATGTTGGTGAACAGCACCGGCAGCAACAGCACCGAGCTGGCGAAGATGATCGGCACCACGCCGGACTGGTTCACCTTGAGCGGGATGTAGGTGTTCTGACCGCCGTACATCTTGCGACCCACGAGTCGCTTGGCGAACTGGACGGGAATACGACGCTGACCGAGGTCCACGCGCACCACCGCGACGAGGATCGCCAACGTCACCGCGATGAGGATCACGAAGACCACTCCCTTGCGGGTCTCGAGCAACGAGTAGTACGAGTACGGCAGGTCGGCCACCACCGAGCCGAAGATCAGCATGGACATACCGTTGCCGATTCCGCGCTGGCTGATCAACTCACCGATCCACATCAAGAATGCGGTGCCGGCAACCAGCGTGGGAATGACGAGCAAGGCACGCGGCATGAACGGATCGAGCAGCACGATGTCGGGGACGTTGGCGACCGCGCCGAAGAACGCCGAGCCGTTGCCCTGACCGAAGATGAACGTCAGACCGGCAGCCTGCAACAGCGCAATACCGATGGCCACGTAACGCGTCCACTGGGTGATCTTGCGCTGACCGACCGCACCTTCTTGCTGCCACTGCTCCAACTTCGGGATCACGACACCGAGCACCTGCATGATGATGCTCGCCGTGATGTACGGCATGATGCCGAGGGCGAAGATCGAGAAGCTGCCGAATGCGCCACCCGAGAACAGGTTGAGGAAGCCGAGCGCACCTTGCGAGCGCGATGCCTCGCGCAACTGCTCGACGGCCTGGCAATCGATGCCGGGAAAGCGCAGCGACACGCAGAAGCGGTACACCATCAACATCGCCAACGTGAACAGGATCTTGTTGCGCAGATCGTCCACTCTGAAGACGTTCTTGATGGTGCTCAGCATGGCCACGGCCTCCGTACGGATCAGCGGTTGGTGAACTGGTTACCACGGGCCGCGGGACGCGGACCCTTGTGCGGCAGAGGCAGGATGACGACGCTGCCACCAGCCTTGGTGATGGCCTGCTCGGCCGACTTGGACACGGCGTGCGCCGAGACCTTGACGGCCTTGGTGATCTTGCCGCGACCGAGCACCTTGATCAAGGTGCCCTTGTGGGCCACACCACTCTTCACGAGCGTCGCAGGATCCACCTCGGCGAGGTTGAGCGAATCGATCGAGTCGAGGTTGACGGCGTAGTACTCCACGCGGAACGGGTTGTTGAAGCCCTTCAACTTCGGCACGCGCTGCTTCAGTGGCATCTGACCACCTTCGAAGCCTCGCGCGACCGTGTTGCGGGCGTACTGACCCTTGGTACCGCGGCCTGCGGTCTTGCCGCCCTTACCGCCGATACCACGACCGACGCGCTTCGGCTTCTTCTTCGCGCCCGCTGACTGCCTGAGTTCGTCTACGCGCATGTCTACTTACCTTCCGTTACTTCGATCAGGTGGGGAACTCGCGCGATCATGCCGCGAATTTCGGGGCGATCGGGCAACGTGTTGGTTTGCCCGATACCGCGCAGACCGAGGGCCCGCAGCGTGGCGCGGTTCTTCGGCTTGTTGCCGATCTCCGAACGCACTTGCGTGACGGTCAACGTGGCACCGGTGAGCTTGGGCTTCACGCGGGGCACGCGCTTCGTCGAGGTGTTGCCCGACGCGGCCTTCTTCTCCGCGGCGACGAGACGAGCCTCGGCCGCGCGCTGCTTGAGTGGCATCTGACCACCTTCGAAGCCTCGTGCGACCGTGTTGCGGGCGTACTGACCCTTGGTACCGCGGCCTGCAGTCTTGCCGCCCTTACCGCCGATACCACGACCGACGCGCTTGGCCTTCTTCTTGG
>JBJTFU010000118.1:0-5391 GCA_046093585.1 Ilumatobacteraceae bacterium
TGGACCTCGATCGGACCGGTTGCGCTGAACCAACTCGACGACGTGCGCTACAACCTGTTGCGCCGCGGCGAGCACCTCGTCGTCAACGGCGTCGACAAGTTCCCACGGATGACCGACTACGTCGTGCCAAGCGGCGTGCGCATCGCGGACGCAAGCCGAGTGCGACTGGGTGCGCATCTCGCGAGCGGCACGACCGTGATGCACGAGGGTTTCTGCAACTTCAATGCCGGCACCCTCGGCACCTCGATGGTCGAGGGCCGCATCTCCGCCGGCGTCGTCGTCGGCGACGGCTCGGACGTCGGCGGCGGAGCGAGCATCATGGGCACGCTGTCTGGCGGCGGCAAGGAAGTGGTCTCGGTTGGCCAGCGCTGCCTGCTTGGTGCCAACAGCGGGCTTGGCATCTCCCTCGGCGACGACTGCGTGATCGAAGCCGGCCTCTACGTCACCGCGGGCACGCAGGTGAAACTGCCCGACGGCAGCGTCGTGAAGGCCCGCGAAGTGTCGGGTGCGAACGGTTTGCTGTTCCGACGCAACAGCCAAAGCGGTGCGGTCGAAGTCGTCCAGCGCACCGGCACCTGGGGCGGACTCAACGCCGCCCTGCACAAGAACTAGCCATGTCTTTCGACGACTTCCTGCGCCTCGTCATCTCGCGCCGCACGCAACTCGTGATGGACCAGGAGCGAAGCGTCGATCCCTCACTCGTCCAACGTCTCTGCGAGGCCGCCGCATGGGCGCCGAACCATCAGCAGACCTGGCCGTGGCGCTTCGGGGTGTTCACGGGTGAGTCCCGGCGCGGACTCGGCGAGGTCGCCGCCGAGGCGATGCGCCTGCGCGGTGACGCGGAGAACAAGGTCGAAAAGACGAAGACCAAGTACCTGCGCGCACCGGTGATCATCGTCGTCGGAACCGCACCTGGAGAGAGCGAACTGCAGACCGAGGAGAATCGCGACGCGGTCGCCGCCGGCATCCAGAACCTGCTCCTTGGTGCCACCGCCATGGGTCTTGGCAGCTTCTGGTCGAGTTGCCCGAAGGGCGCCAACGACGTGGTCGCAACCCACTGTGGCTGGGAGCCGGGCACGCACGTCACCGCCATCATCTACCTCGGCTGGCCGACGCGCACCCTGCCCGATCGCGAGCGCCCGGCGCCAGCGATCACCTGGTTCTCCTGATCTCCAGGCGTTCGTCGACGCTGCCTTAGAGCAGCGTCTTCAATTGGTCAATCTCCGTCTGCTGGGTCGCCACGATTGCGTTTGCAAGGTCCAAAATGGCCGAGTTCGATCCGTCCTTCAACACGTCATTTGCCATCGAGATCGCACCTTCATGATGTGCGATCATCGCCGCGGCCCACGCCTTGTCGAAATCAGGGCCACGCATCGTTGCGAGTGAGTCAAGTTCGTCGGCAGACAACATCCCGCTCATCATCGAACTGTGGTCCATGCCGTCGTCTGGCATCGTCGACTTTCCCCATG
Source organism: Ilumatobacteraceae bacterium (assembly GCA_046093585.1). Lineage (GTDB taxonomy): Bacteria > Actinomycetota > Acidimicrobiia > Acidimicrobiales > Ilumatobacteraceae > UBA3006. The sequence continues at coordinate 1,470 of JBJTFU010000118.1, forward strand.
ACGCGAGGAGATCCGTCATTTGGGCGATCTCGGGATCTTGGGCAGCTTTGATCTGCGTCGCAAGAGCGACAATTTCTGCACTAGCGCCGACGGTGGGATCCAATGCGATGTCAGCCATCTCGATTGCCTGCTCGTGGTGTGGAATCATCATCTGGGCGAACATCACGTCAGCGTCATTGAAGTCGCTCGCGGCAGGCGTGGCGACAGAATCTTGCGTCGAGGTCGACTCGCCACTCGATCCACAGGCAGTGAAGACGAGCGACGCGGCCGCAACGATGCTGGCAACAAGGCGGGTGTTCATGGGGGCTCCTTTGTCAGGTGACTACTACGCAATGTAGTACGGGTTGACGTCGTTGTCTCGTCGGGCTCAACCCAGTGGCGATGCCACCAATATGGCGGTCAGCGCGACGACCACGACAGCGCAGGCGGACTCGACGACCGAGGCACGAAGGAGGGCATACCGCGTCGGCACCGACCTCGTGTCACCGCGGCCGCTCCAGCGGGCGAGCAGGTGATGGTTGCGAGCTCCGAGACGCAACATCACACCGACCACGACGACCTTGCCAATGAGCACGAGTCCATGGGTCGTCGTCACTAGCGTCGTCAGGCTTCCGTGCAGCCGAACCGTCTGGATGACCCCCGTGACGACGATGACCGCAACGGCTCGCTGAGCGGCATAACCGAAGCGGTCGTACGCGACGAGTCCGCTTTCCACGTCCGCGTGCGGCAACACGACTACGACGAGCACGACAAGTCCTCCAACCCAGACACCTGCCGCCACTTGGTGGACAACATCGATTGGAACACCGATCCACGGAGCAGCCATGGACCGAGAATGTCCTCCATAGGCAACGGCCACGCAATACATCACGAGCAGAGCGACGACGGCACCGAGTGAACGCGTCCGCTTCATCGTGACCATGAGCAGCGCCATCGCGACAACCGTTCGGAATGCAAGCATCCCGCCGGTCGTGATTCCAAGGGAGTCTCCCAATGCAGGGACGAATCCAGTGACACTGTCGCGCAAGTCGTCGACGAGGACGAAAAGCTGGGCCACCGCGACGATTCCACTCGTCAATGCGGCACTGATCATCACCCGTCTACCAAGAGGCGTATCGATCGTTCCCCGTGCGAGATACCACTCCGAAAACACGACACCGACGAGCCCGAGGACCGCGACGTAGGCAAGCAGGCGAAGGATCGTCCGAACGGGCTCCGACACTGGTTGATCATCGTCCAGCACGGCCTCGACCGGTGCCCCGGCGTCGACGACGGCCGACGACTCGGTTGGCATCGGCGAGCCAGCATCGACTGCAGTGGAGACGACGGTGAAGTCAACTCTTCCCCGGATGACGTGGCCGTCGACGCCGACGAGGCGCCAGCGTGCCGTCACGTCCCCCGAGAGGTCGGCGGGCAAATCGAACTCGATGACGTTGTCGGTTCCCACGTGTCGTGGCACGCCGAGCGGCACCCTCACTCCTGACGTCGCGATGATCTCGCCACTCGCAGAATCGAGTGGTACGGGCTTCGTGAACCGGACGATCCATGTCGCTGGTGCCGCGGAGAGCACCTCACCATCGCTCGGCGAGCTGTCCTCGAAAGTGTTGTGGGCATCGGCGCGTTGGGCCAACGACAACACGCCGACGGCAACCAGGAAGATGCACAGAAATTGGAACACCCATGTGCGGGCTCGTTGAATCACCATCATGTGTACTACAGCGTGTAGAACCTTGACGATACCAGTGACTAGGGTTGCGACATGGGCAAGCGTGCGGACGGTGAACTAGAACGCGAAGTGCTCGCGGTTCTGTGGTCGACAACCGACCCGCTGTCGATCGCCGACGTCCAGTCTCAGCTTCGCGGGGACCTCGCCTACACCACCGTTGCCACGGTCCTTGGGCGGCTCGTCACCAAAGGTTCAGCGACACGGCTGTCGTCGGGTCGCGCCTATGCCTACCAAGCTGCGATCACCCGTGACGAGTGGTTCGCCTCGAAAATGGTCGCCGTACTGAACGACACGCCGAACCATCGTCGATTGCTCGCGGGATTCGTGAACAAACTGTCCGCTCGCGATCGTGAGTCCCTTCGCGCGCTTCTCGACGATGAAACGGAGGCCGAGTGACCCTCCTCCTCCCACTCGTGCTCGTCATCGTTGTTGCGTACTCGGCGTCGAGATTTGTTCCCAGACTGGGGCCCAAGCATGGCGTCTGGTGCAGCGGCGCGCTCCTCATTGCCGGGGCACTCGGTGCGATACCGGTTCTCATCCACGTGACGGTGTCGCTCATCGTGTCGCTTCCCCACATCGGTCCACGAGTCCACGACACACTCCACGGCAGTGGTCTGCACGTCGTCGAACGCGTCGAGATTGGGATCGTGACGACGATGACACTCGGCTACGCAATCGTCAGGCTCGCCAAACTGTTCCTGTCACGTCGACGGCTCACGCGGCACAAGCCAGGCGGCGTGCTCACGACGCCCGACCGTGAGGTGTATGCGTTCGCCACGCCCGGCGCACAGCCGACCATCGTCGTCTCACAAGGCCTACACGAACTCGTCACCGACACCGAACTGGACATCGTGCTTGCCCACGAGCGTGCGCACGTTGAGGGTCGTCACGATCGATGGCTCCTTCTCGGAGAAGTGTGCTCGGCCGTCAATCCACTGATGGTCGGCGTCCAATCGCGCCTCCGTTTCGCCCTCGAACGAGTTGCCGACGAACGCGCGGCCGAGTTCGTCGCCGACCGCACGCTCGTTGCACGCACCCTCGCCAAAGTTGCAGTCGGTCATTTCCCCATCGATGCTCGCCTCGCGGTGGCGACCCTGGGAGTCCATGGTCGAGTCACTGCACTGTTGTCGAACTCGACCCGCACCGAGTCGTGGATGACGTTCGCCCTTCCACCCCTGGTTGTGATTGCTACCAGTCTGAGCCTTCTCCAATGGGCCGTAGTCGTCGACGACATCCTTTCGGTCTGCGGCCTCTAAGTGTGGATCGAGACGTCACCGACTCGGTCAGCTCGAGAAGCTGACGGCAAACAGCGGACACTCATAGACCCACGCGTCACGAGTGAGCCCGATCTCCTCGTCACCCGACCAGTCGTACTTCGCCCCCATCACGTCGCCGAAACGTCGCCGCTCGTCGCGATCCGTGACGAGACGTGCGCGGCCGCTTCGTGACACCTCGCCGAAGACCACCGTCACCTCGGGGTTGGCGAGCAGGTTCGCCCGCCAGTCGCAGCGCTGCGTGCCGGAGATGAAGAGCGCCTCGTCACCGGCGACACCAAACCACAACTCGGTCGTGCGTGGCTTGCCGGACCTGCGACCGACAGTGACGAGGTCGCAGCACTCACGATCGACGAACGAATCGAGCCAGCCCACGGTCAGCCGGGGCGATAGACGCCGAACACGTCGCGCAGGGCGTCGCTCACCTCGCCGAGGGTCGCCTTGGCCCGCAATGCATCTTTCATCACGGGGAGCAGATTGCCCTCGCCTTTGGCGGCCGTGCGCAATGCATCGAGCGACGTTTCGACGTCGTGTGCGTTGCGGTTCGCCTTGTAGGCGGTGAGTCGCGAAACCTGTGCGGGTTCGAGTGACGGATCGATCGGGAACACCTTCGGCACGCGCTCGTCGTCCACGGTGAACTTCTTGACACCGACGACGACGCGCTTGTCGTCGTCGATCGACTTCGTGTACTGGTACGCGGCTTCCTCGATCTCGTCCATCTGGAAGCCGGCCTCGATCGCAGCCACCGCCCCGCCCATCTCGTCGATGCGCGCGATGTACTCATAGGCGAGGCGCTCGACCTCGTTCGTCAACGACTCGACGAAGTATGAACCGGCGAGCGGGTCGGGCGTGTCGGTGATGCCGCTTTCATACCCGATGACCTGTTGCGCGCGCATCGCGCTGCGCACGCAACAGGTCATCG
>JBJTFU010000119.1:0-8708 GCA_046093585.1 Ilumatobacteraceae bacterium
GCATTCTTGCTCGCCACGATCGACGAGTTCGGTGAAGACGGCTGGCGCGGATTTTGGGAGTCGTTGCGCGACAACGACGTCCTCGTCACCAGCGGCTGGACGGAGGCCTACTACACGGAATTCTCGGGGTCATCGGGTGACGGCCCACGCCCGATCGTCGTGAGTTACGGCTCGAGCCCACCGGCCGAGGTGATCTTCGCCGATCCGCCGACGACGGCTGCGTCCACGGCGGTCGCGGTCGACACCTGTTTTCGTCAAGTGGAGTACGCGGGTGTTCTGCGGGGAACGAAGCATCCACGTGAAGCCGAACGATTGATCGACTTTCTGCTCGGCGACACCTTTCAAAGTGACCTGCCGCTCACGCAGTTCGTCTACCCCGTGAATCCGACTGTGGGCTTGCCCGACGTGTTCGTCACACACGCGAAGCGACCGACGAACCCCCGCTCGATGTCACCCGCGACCATCGCCGAGAATCGCATGCAGTGGCTGGACGAATGGGACGCGGTGTTCAGGTGACCACCTACTCTCCGTACGCGCGCGTGGCTCGGTTCACGTGGCTGCCGGCCGGTGCATTGTTCATCACGTTCTTCGTCGTCCCACTCGTCGTGCTCACTTTCGAGGGCATCTCGGTGAGTGACCTCGCTCGCGTGTTCGGTGACGCGATCCGCAGTGACGTCTGGTGGTTCACCTCTTGGCAGGCAGTGGCGAGTACGGCAGCCACGTTCGCCGTCGCGATGCCCGCCACGTGGGTGGTCGCTCGACACGATTTTCGCGGTCGACGCGCTTTGGTGGCCTTGCTGACGCTTCCCTTTCTCCTTCCCACCGTGGTGGTGGGTGTGGCATTTCTCGCCATCCTGCCGAGCGAACTCCATTACACGGCGATTGCCGTCATTCTGGCGCACGCCTATTTCAACGTCGCCGTGTTCGTCCGAGTGGTGGGGCCGGTGTGGGCGGGAGTTCCCCGTGCGCTCCTGCATGCCGCTCAGACGCTCGGCGCCTCGCCGATCGTCGTCTTTCGCACCGTGACCATTCCTCTGATCCACCGTGCACTGCTCTCTGCGCTCGGGATCACCTTCCTGTTTTGTTTCACCTCGTACGGTGTCGTTCGCATCCTCGGAGGACCGCGTCTCGCCACGGTGGAGACGGAGATCTACCTGCGTGCCGTTGGACTCGGTGACATTGGCTTGGCCATCGCGCTCGGGATCCTGCAGATGGCCGTTCTCGTCGCAGTCGCTCTGATCGTCACACGATTTGCCGGTGAACGGATGTTTTCCTTTGCCAACTCCATGCCTGCAGCGGAAAAGTCTGGCCGAGTGGGCGTGATCGCCACGGCGTATGCAGCGCTCTTTGCGCTCCCCATCTTCGTAGTGTTCTTCCGATCATTCAACGTGAGTGGGTCGACGAGTTGGTCGGGTTGGCGCCAAGTGCTCACCGGAGAGTTCGGGGGCGCAGTCCTGCAGTCGCTCCAGTACGCCCTCGTCGCAGCCGCACTCACCGTCGTCGTGGGATTCGGAGTGGCCCACACCGTCGTCCAACGCAACGTGCGACTGCTCGAGTCGACCTCCGCGAGCACCCTCACGGTCTCGTCCGTGACACTCGGACTCGCGTTGATCGTCACGTTCGATACTCCCCCGTTCGACTTGCGTTCGTGGTGGTTGATCACCCCGATCGCACACGCGCTCGTTGCGTTGCCGATCGTCGTGAGAACCATCACTCCCGTCGTCGCCTCCATTTCCCCCGGTCTCTCCCACGCAGCCGCCACTCTCGGCGCGTCGCCCCTTCGCTCGTGGCTCGGCATCCAGTGGCCACTCGTTCGACCGGCCGTGCTCGCAGCCTCGGCGATGTCGTTCGCGGTGTCCATCGGGGAGTTCGGAGCGACGAGTCTTCTCACACGACGATCGTCGGAGACCATGCCTGTCGCAATCGACCGTCTGCTGGGCAGACCGGGAGACCTCAATCAACTCGGCGCATACGCGATGGCGAGCATCCTGATCGTGGTGTGCATCGTGGCCACGGCGCTGCTCGACCGCAGGCGAGTGGGAGTGGCACGATGACGCTCGAACTGATCGATATCGGTGTCGATTACGACGAGGAGGCGTTCCTTCGTGGAGTCGATCTGCGCGTCGAGCAGGGTTCGCGAATCTCGCTCGTCGGCCCGAGCGGATCAGGGAAGTCCACGTTGCTCCGAGTTATCGCCGGAATCGAACGACCGATCATGGGGAAGGTGCTGATCGACGGTGTCGACGTCACGGCTACTCCCCCACATCTCCGCCGAGTAGGGATGGTGTTCCAGGACAACCAACTCTTTCCCCACCTGAACGTGGGCGAGAACGTGGGCTATGCCCCACGGATCACGAAACGCGCTGCGCGAAATGAGATCGTGCGGGAAATGTTGGACCTCGTGGGTCTCGCGGGATACGAAGGTCGCGATGTCACCACGCTGTCGGGTGGCGAACAGAAGCGGGTTGCCGTGGCACGGGCGCTGGCGGCGAGTCCCTCCATCTTGCTGCTCGACGAGCCGCTCACCGGGCTCGACGAAGCACTTCACGACCGACTGCTCACCGACTTGATCGCGCTGTTCGACCGCAGACGGACCACGGTCGTACATGTCACCCACGACGTCGCGGAGGCTCGCCGACTCTCCTCGCGAGTGATCGACATCGCCGAACTCGTATCCTGATCCGCCGATGATGCACGAGACGGAGATCCGCCAGGTTTCGGTGACCGAGATTCTCGGCCTGCGCATGGCCGTACTTCGTGACGGAACTCCATCGCAGAACCCCCGCTACCCCGAAGACGACGATGTCGACTCGGTGCACCTCGCCGCCCTGCAACACGGCGCGGTGATCGCCACTTCCACGTGGCTCCCCCGACCATGGCTCCACGAACCATCCTTGCCAGCCACTCAGTTGCGCGGCATGGCCGTCGCCAAGTCGCTGCAGAGTTCAGGTGTCGGCGGACTTCTCCTTCAAGCGGGAATCGATCGTGCGGTCGAGTCGGGCTCACGTTTCGTGTGGGCACGTGCCCGCGACACGGCCATTCGCTTCTACGAGAAACACGGCTTCCTCGTCGTCGGGGATCAGTTCGTCGACGAAGCCACGGGTGTCGGCCATCACCTCGTCGTGTTGGACGTCACTCAGCGATAGGAACGACGAATCGATAGAGCACGGTGCGACCGGGCTCGGGTTCCGCCACGACGTCGAGTCGCCACTCGCCCGCAAAAGCGAACGTGAACGTTCCAGTCCAATGATTCGGACCTACCTCGGCGAGATCGATCTCGTTCGGTGGCACGCCTCGACTTGCCAGCGATGCACGGACCGCCACCAGTTCGATCCGACTCAACGCCCCACCAGGTGAGTTGAACAACACGTGCACCTCGGTGGAGCCCACCCGGGCAGGAGAGATCGTGACATCGGCGACCACGTCACCACGAACGATCGTCTCCGCGAACGGCTCGATGGTGCTGGCCTGCGAGGGCGGCACACCGGTGAGCACTGCCGTGACCGCGATGATCACGGCACCCAACACTGCTTCGATCGCAATGCTCGGTCCAAGTTTGGTCGAGCCGACACGCCGAAGAATGCGTCGCGACACCACTCCCAACAGCACGAGAGCAACCACGATGGCGACCTTCAACGCAAGTAAGCGTCCGTAGCGGTACTCGAACAAGTCAGCCGGCGAATCGAGGATCATCACCGACTGAGCAAAGCCCGTCGCCACGATCATGGGAACCGCGACACCGGACATCTTCGAAAATCGACCGATCGTCTGCGTGCGCCCATCCCCGAGCCAGATTGTGCGATCGATAGCGATCGCTGCCAGACCGCCCAGCCACAACCCGACCGTGGAGAAGTGCACGATGTCGAGCGCCACGCTGACGACTACCGAACCCTGGGTGATCGCATGACCCGATACCGACACCGTCGCCACTGCGGCAATTAGGAAGAAGCCAGTGGCGGCACGCCACGCCCGGGAATCGCGCCATTGCATCTCGCGCAACGACACGGCAAGCGCGATGAGAATCGCAATTCGCACCAGTTGCCACTGACCAAACGCAGTGCCGAGTGTCTCACGCAACAAAGAGAGGTCGGTGGCTTCGTAGATCTTCAAACCGGACGCATGTGGGCCATAGGCGAACAACGTCTGCACCGTGGCAAGGAACGCGAACGACCACGCCCCCCACGCGACCATCCGCGTGCGCAGTGAAACTGCGGCACTCGGGTCGCGCGTGATCAACCACAGCGCTCCGATGAGCACGATGATTCCCGCGAGCAGTACCCAGCGGATGATGCTGAACAGGCGAGAGAGCCCGTGCTCCTCCTCGACGAATGCGGCGACCACGCTCGAGACGTCCTGTGATGTTGCACCGATTTGAAAGGTGAACGAGCCTTCCACTGGATGTCCGTCTGCCGACACCACTCGCCAGATCGCGATGTAGGTGCCATCGCCAAGAGTCGGTGTCTCGACTCCTACACGTTCGGGATCGATTCGCTGTGCCTTCGCCGCGGACAATTCGTTTCCCTCGGAGTCGAGCACGCGGATGCTCGAGAAACTCGTACCTACTTCTTCGTTGAACGTCAGCGTGATTCGATCCGGTGACTCATCGAGGATCGACCCCGACCTCGGTTCCGTATCGATCAATACGGCGTGTGCCTCGACTGGAGAACCGGCGCCGCCGATCACCGCAACGAGCGCCAGCACGGCGACGACGAAACGGGTGGACGCTCGCATCTAGAAGGCCTCGGGATTCGCGAGCCCGTCGACTTCGAGCCGTCCGAGCAGCCACGCCAGTCGATCGTGCGGGGACAATTTCAACGCCTGTTCTGGCAAGACGGTGAGTCCCATCGGCTTGCGCGCCCGCCATTGCATGACTTGGTAGTCGAGGTCGAGACGGACGTAGTCAGTGGTCCAGTCTGCAAACGAGACGCTCGCGAGAAGATCGGCGTGATGCACCTCGGTCTCGCGCCACCTCATCAACAACAGGTCGGCTATCCGCACCCTCGCCCCACCCGAATGAGACTTGATTCCATATCCGGACCAAGTCGTTGCGGTCGCTGAGAACCACGCTGCTTCGAGCGAATAGATGGTCTTGCGCACATCGGCGATCAGGTCACTCGCTGAACGATCCGCTCCCGTCTCGATGGCTGCATTGCGCGCAGGCCTTCCTCCTTCGTACTGCTCCGTTTCGCGACCATCGGACGCTGCAGCGAACATCCGAGCGTGACTCTCTGCATTCCGCGCAAGGTGCGTAAGCACGTGGCCGCGTGTCCAGCCAGGTAACGCCGAGTCCGACCTGCACCACTCGTCGTCGCGTCCATCCAAATCGGCAAGCAGCCGTTGGTGTGCCGCGGCACATCCTTCGACCTGTCTGTCTAGTTGGCGCGCCGAAATCTCGTCAGGCGTCGGCACAACAGTTTGAAGACTCCACGACCTTCATCACATCGGCATCGGCAAGCACCGTGTACACCTCCCACGGTTCCGAATCGGGCCCGTTCACCCACACTTTGTCCTGCACCGCGAAGCAACAGGTGGTGTTTTCCTCTACCGATGTCTCCATTCCGTGATCGGTGAACCTTGCGATGGCCTCGGCTACTCGCTCGGTCGACTCAACTTCGACGCCGAGGTGATTCAACGTGCCCGGCTGTCCGCCGCCTTCGATCAAGACCAACTTCAACGGCGGGTTGTCGATGGCGAAGTTGGCATAGCCCTCGCGCACCTTCGCAGGTTCTACACCGAACAACTTTCCATAGAAAACGATTGCTTCCTGAAGATTGGACACGTTCAGTGCCAGTTGAACCCGTGACATCGGCATTACCTCCTCATCGAAGCCTACGCAGTGGCTGTGCGTTGCGGGATCACGACCACCGTTCCATCGTCCTCGTAATGGACTTTCACCTTCACGCCATAGAAGCGCGACAGCATTTCCTGACTGAGCACTTCCCGTGGCGTGCCCTGGGCGACGCACACCCCCTGATACAGCAGCACGAGACGATCCGCATACAAGCCTGCGAGCGTGAGATCGTGCATCGCGGACACCACCGTGAGGCCACGCTCTCGTCGCAGGCGATCGACCAACTCGAGGGCGTGTTGCTGGTGACCGATGTCGAGCGCGCTCGTCGGCTCATCGAGCAACAAGACCGGCGCCTCCTGTGCGAGCGCGCGGGCGATCACCAGTCGCTGTCGCTCTCCGCCCGAGAGGGTGCCGAGTCGACGATTGGCCAACTGGACGAGCTCGAGATGCTCGAGCACGTCGCCCACCACGTGTCGATCTTCTGCGGTCTCAGTAGCGAAGTGGTCGACGTACGGGTTTCGTCCCAACAACACGTACTCATACACGGTCATTTCTGGAGGAATCACCGGAGTCTGCGGCACATAGGCGATGTGTTGTGCGCGCCAGCGTGGAGAAGTTGCCGGAATCTCGGTCTGATCGATCGCGATCGAACCCGAATAGTCGACGAGACCCGCCGTGGCTCGCAGGATGGAGGACTTGCCCGCACCGTTGGGCCCGATGAGACAGAGCCACTCCCCCGAATGGAGGATCCCGTTGAATGCATCGACCGCTCGGTTCGAGTCGTACGTGACGGCGAGATTGCAGTATCCGAGCGTGGTCACGCTGAAGTCTCCCGCGTGCGCAACAACAACAAGAAGAACGGGGCACCGAAGAACGCGGTCACCACGCCGATCGGTGTCTCCGCTGGATCGGCGAGAACACGACTCGGGATGTCGGCGAGGACGAGGAACGAACCGCCGATCAGAATGCTCAGTGGCAGGACGAGGCGGTAACTCGCACCAGCGAGCAGTCGGACCGCGTGCGGAACGATGATCCCGACGAAGCCGATCAGTCCGCTCACCGCGACGACCGCGGCAGTGCCGAGCGTTGCGGCAAGCACGACGACCAACCTCACACGGCGAACGTTTGCCCCAAGAGCAAGCGCCTCGTCGTCACCCACACGCATGACGTCCAGCAAACGACGATGCAACAACAACACCACGGTGCTCGCCACGACATACGGAAGCACCAATCGCACGTCTCCCCACGTGGCACTCGACAGCCTGCCGAGGATCCACGTGTACACCTGGCGAACCACGTCGGTGTTGCGCTGCAACACGAAGGCCTGGACCGACGTGAGCAGCGACGTGACTGCGACACCGGCGAGCACGAGGGTGACTGATGAGCGAGTGCGGCCGAACGCGGTGCCCACCGTGTAGGTGATGAACACCGCGATCAGCGCACCGAGGAATGCGGCGAGAGGAAGTGGATCGATGACCCACGACGACGCCTCGCCGTTGCGCAACGCAAACACGATCGTTGCTCCGAGTCCCGCTCCCGCTGCGGTACCCAAGAGATACGGATCGACGAGTGGGTTGCGAAATGTTCCCTGATAACTCGCACCTGCGAGCGACAACATGGCGCCAACCAGCACTGCGAGCACGACTCGCGGTGCACGGATCTGCCACACCACGTCCCACTCGCCGGTGGTGACACCGCTGTCGATCGTGATCAAGGGAAGGCGATCGAGGAGCTCGAGCGGCACTCGCCACCACTCTGGTCCCGCCGGCCCGATCATCAAGCCGATGACGAGCGAGACCCCGAGCAACACCGACGCGGCGACGATCCACCACGTGCGGTGGCTCGCCGCATGACGCGCCTGCGGAAAACTCAGGGTCTCGCTCAACGACTCAACCCGCGCTCAGCGCGGAGGCGATGGCCTGCACCAACTCGACGACACGTGGACCCCAACGAGAGGCCACGTCGTCATCGAGCTCGACGACTTTGCCTGACGTGACGGCCTTCATCGAACCCCATCCATCCCGGGCAGCAACGGTCTCCGCGGTCTGACCGCAGCACTTGGTGTCGGCGAGGAAGATGTAATCCGGATCAGCCGACACGATCACCTCGGCGGAGAGTTGCGGATAGTCATTGCCCGCCTCCACGCCATCGGCGATGTTCGACATGCCGAAGAGGCTGAAGATTTGACCGACGAAGGTGTTGGACGTCACCGAGTAGTAGGTGTTGTCCAGCTCGTAGTAGTACGTCGGCGAGCCGCCCACGGTCACACTCGCCACCGCAGCGTCGATGTCTGCACGCATCTGCTCGACGAGGCTTGCGGCACCGCTCGCCTGACCGGTGAGCGCACCGAACTGCGTGATCTGTTCGTACACGCCGTCCAAGTTCATTGCCGCATTCGCGGTGAACACCGGAATGCCGAGTGAGCCGAGTTGCTCCACCAGGCTGCCCGGGTCGTACGAGATGATCACAAGGTCTGGCTCATAGCCACTGATTGCCTCGATGTTCGGTTCGAACCCCGACAACGGTGTACCGAGATCCACTGCATCCTGCGGATGGTTGGAGTACTCATCCACTGCCACGACCTGTGGGCCCGCGCCGATGGCATACAGCATCTCCGTCGCCGTCGGCGAGAGAGAAACGATTCGCTCGGGCTGCGCCTCGAGGGTGAGGTCACCTACCGTGACCGGAAAGGAAGCCTCTGCGGCCGCCTCCGTCGTGGTGGTTTCCGTTGATTCATTGGTCGAACCGCAGGCTGCGGCGACCAAAAGAAAAAGGCCGGCAAAGCCGACCTTGAACGATTTTTTCACTGTGTTCTCCTTGCTCTTCTGACGAGAGCGGTTGATTGTGCGCCACACACCAGGCGACCGGACTTCGAGATCGAGAGGTTCTCATCTCGTTTACCGTTGCGGGACAGTGC
>JBJTFU010000120.1:0-5074 GCA_046093585.1 Ilumatobacteraceae bacterium
AGCCGAGCGCACACGTGACCTACACCACCATCCAGAACTGGTCGCCGAACGTGTACAACCTCGTCACCAAGCGTGCTCGCGTGGAGGCCGAAGGCCACATGGAGTGGATCGACGGCAACATCGGCTCGAAACTGACGATGAAGTACCCGAGCGTGTACCTCGTCGGTCCGAAGGCGACGGGCGAAGTGCTGTCGGTGGCCTATGCGGGCGCCGGACAGCACCAGGACGCCGGCGCGAAGATGGTGCACGCTGCACCCGAGACGTCGTCGAAGATCGTCTCCAAGTCGATCTCCAAGGACGGTGGCATCACCACCTACCGCGGGCTCGTGCGCGTGGAGGAAGGCGCCACTGGCTGCAAGAGCCACGTGCAGTGTGACGCGCTGATCCTGGACGAGAACTCCGAGAGCCGCACCTTCCCGTACATGGAAGTGGGCGAGCGCGACGCACAGATTGGTCACGAAGCGACCGTGTCGAAGATCGCCGACGAGCAGTTGTTCTATTTGATGAGCCGCGGCCTCTCCCATGAGCAGGCGATGGGCATGGTGGTGAACGGTTTCATCGAACCCGTCACCCGCACGTTGCCAATGGAATACGCCGTGGAGTGGAGCCGTTTGATCGAGTTGCAGATGGAAGGGTCGGTCGGCTGAGCCGAACCGTCTTCGCCAGGATCACGATCATGCCCATGCGTACCGAGTGCAAGCACTTCGAGAGTCGTTCGTATGCCAACGGCGACACCGTGCGCAAGTGCAACCTCGGCCTCGCTCCGGATGCGCCATGGCGGTGCCCCGAGAACTGCGAGAAGTACGAGCGGCGGCTGGTGGACGTGGCGTGGGCACACGGGTCGCTCGTGCCGCCAGTGACACCGGTGGAGCCCGCCAGCCTCGATGACGGCAGTGCGGCGGCGGTGCTGGACGAGGCGGCCTCGATCATCAACGCGGCTGTCGGTGACGTGCTCGACGACCTCAACGACAAGCGCAAGAACAAGAAGAAGAACAAAGACAAGAAGAAAAAGAAGAAGTAGATGGCCACGCTCACACTCCCCACCATCGACGAAGAGATCTGGCGCTACAGCCGAATCAACGAACTCGATCTGTCGCGTTACCGCGACGGTCGAGCCGAAACGGTGGTGACCGGTGCCGACGGTATCCAGAAGGGTGCGCCCGGCGTGGCGATGACGAGTGACCCCGATGTGTTCGCCACGATGAACGGTGAAGCACCGCAGTTGACTGCGCTCACCACGTCAATCGGCGGCGCGCATCCGACGATGGTGACGGTGACGCACCGCATTGCAGAGTCGGGCATCATCGCCCGCCCGCGATTGGTGATCGACGCTGCGGAGAACTCCGAGATCGTGGTGGTGGAGCGATTCGTTTCCGATGATGACATCGACTCGCTCGTGTTACCCATCCTCGAAGTGCGGGCAGCGCAAGCCGCACGTGTGACGTACCTGGTGGTGAACGAACTCGGTCGCAAGACATGGCAGATCGGTCATCAGATGGCAGTGGGCGAGCGCGACAGCACGGTGCGCCTGTTCACGGTGGCGCTCGGTGGCGACTACGCACGCATGCGCGCCGAGGTTCGACTAGTTGGTCAGGGTGCTTCTGCCGAGCAGACCGCGTTGTACTTCGCCGATGCAAGCCAGATGCACGACTTCCGCACGTTGCAGGTACACGAAGCACCCCGCACACACAGTGACTTGTTGTTCAAGGGGGCAGTGAAGGACACGGCCAAGAGTGTGTACACCGGACTCATCCGCATTGCCGAGAACGCAAGCAAGTCCGAGGCATTCCAAACCAATCGCAACCTCACGCTTTCGAGTGGTGCTTGGGCCGAGAGCGTGCCCAACCTCGAGATCGAGACGAACGACGTGAAGTGCAGCCACGCCTCCACGGTGGGCCCGATCGACGAGGAGCAGCGCTTCTACTTGGAGAGCCGCGGTGTGCCGCCCGAGGTTGCCGAGCGCCTCGTGGTGTTCGGTTTCTTCGAAGACGTCATCGCTCGCTTGCCCGAATCCGCATTTCTTGCCGACGTGCGCAAGGGAGTGATCGAGAAGTTGGGGGTGCGGGTATGAGCTCCGACGTGTGTGCGCTGAACGACATCGCGCCGGGTACTGTGCGCAGGGTGCGTGTGAAGGGTCACGAGATCGCCCTCGTGCGTATCGACGACAACATTTATGCGATCGGCGATCGGTGCAGCCACGCCGATGTGTCGCTCTCCGAAGGCGAAGTGTTGTGTGACACCAAGGAGTTGGAGTGCCCGCGACACGGGAGCTCGTTCAGTCTGGAGACCGGCGTGCCGAGCACGTTGCCTGCCACCCAACCGGTGCCGGTGTACGTGGCTCGCGTGGAGAACGGTCGCGTGATCGTGGAGGTGACGAAGTGAGCGTGCTCGAGATCCGTGATCTTGCGGTGTCGGTGGCCGGCAATCAGATCCTCGAGGGTCTTTCGCTCACCATCCGCAGCGGCGAAGTGCATGCGGTGATGGGTCCAAACGGCGCGGGTAAGTCGACGTTGTCGGCAGCGATCATGGGCAAGCCTGGTTACAGGGTGACGGGTGGTTCGGTGACGCTCGACGGTGTCGACGTGCTGAAGATGCCGACCTGGGAGCGAGCAGTGGCCGGTCTGCATCTCGTGATGCAGTACCCCACCGAAGTCCCTGGCGTAATGCTGCAGGAAGTATTGAGCGAAGCCCTCGCTGCCCGCGGCGCAACGAAGAAGTCGCTCGACGACCTGATCGAAGTAGAAGCCGAGCGCATCCACTTCGATGGTGATCTCGTAAGGCGTGCAGTGAACGTGGACTTCTCGGGCGGTGAGAAGAAGCGCAACGAGACGCTGCAGATGGCGGTGCTCCAGCCGAAGATCGCGATCCTTGATGAGCTCGACTCGGGTCTCGACATCGACGCATTACGCGACTGTGCCAAGCGCGTGGAAGACGCCACCAAGGAGACGAACCTTGGTGTGCTCGTGATCACGCACTACAGCAAGTTGTTCGAAGAACTCGAACCCGACTTCGTGCACATTCTTGCCAACGGCAAGATCGTGAAGAGTGGTGGGCCTGAGTTGGCCGATGTGCTCGAGCGCGACGGCTACGCCGCCTTCGCCTGAGTTCTGTCCACAGGGCTGCCAAAGTAGACGCGTGACATTGGGGTGGGACGAGCGGGTCGATGGTCTCCATCGACGATTCGAGTTCGAGGACTTCGCCGAGGCGTGGTCGTTCATGTCAAAGGTGGCGGAACTGGCGGAGAAGCAGGATCATCACCCCGACTGGAGCAACTCGTACAACGTGGTGGAGATCACGCTCTGTTCGCATGACGCGGGTCGGACGGTGACGAAACGCGATCATCGGTTGGCAGCGTCAATCAATGACATCATTGACCGGTGAACCTCGACATCGTTGACCGGACTTTCGTCCGTAAAGACAAGTTCCCCGGTTGGTGGGTCGTATTCGCGTGCTTCGTGCTGATGACGATGCAGGCCGGCGTGGGCTTTTATGGCTTGGCGGTGTTTCTCAATGCGTTCAGTAAGGAACGAGGCTGGGCGGTTTCGTCGATCTCCTTTGCGACGACGATCTTCTTTTTCGTTGGCGCCTTGTCGGGTTTGTGGGTGGCGCGACTCATCGCGAAACGAGACGTACGTTTGGTGGTGTTGGCAGGAGCGGCAACAAGTGCCGCATGTTTGATCGCTCTTGGGCACGTGACTGCGCGCTGGCAGTTGTACATCGTCTATGCCGTCTACGCGGTCGGTTGGGTGGCGGTCGGTCAAGGCCCGGCCATCACGGTGGTAACGAGGTGGTTCCACGAACGACGCACCTCCGCGCTTGCTCTTGCATCAACCGGTATGTCGGTAGGGGGCATTGCAGTAACCCCCGTGGTGAAGGCGATCGTCGATCACATGGGAATCCGTGCGGCCACGCCTTGGCTCGCATTGATGTGGTTGATCACCGTGGTCCCCGTCACCATTTTCTTCATTAGGCCAGATCCAACGAGATACGGATGGTCACCTGACGGCGTTCGAACCACATCGACGAGCTCAGTGGAAGTGAAGGGCGTGGCTCTTGCTGAAGCAAAGCGAAGCAGGTTCTTCATTGCACTTGCTCTCGGATACTTCTTTGCATTCTTCGCACAAGTTGGGTCCGTACAGCAGATGGTCAAGATGGTTGAAGAGCGAACGTCGCCGGGCACCGCGACGCTCGCGCTGATGGTGTTGTCCGTAATGTCGATCGTCGGCAGATTCGGTGCGCAGGGCATCGTGATGAGGCTCGACAAAATGAGGTTCACTGTCTCCTTGACGGTGATTCAGGGTGTCGCCTTTGTCGTGATGGCGACGTCTCACCATCCGTTGGGCTTGAACATTGGAGCAGCATTGTTCGGTCTCACCATCGGGAATCTGCTGATGATGCAGTCGTTACTTGTGGCAGATCGATTTGGCGTTCGGGATTTTCCGCAGATTTCTGCACGAGTGGCGATGGTGGCAACCATGGGAATGGCAGCCGGCCCCTTTGCGCTCGGGTGGATTCATGACAACGCTGGTGGATACACCCCTGCGTACCTGGTGGCTGCGGGATGCTCGGTGGTGGCACTCGTCATTTTTTTAGTCGCCCTTTCCGACTCAAAGGCCTTCGATGAGTGAAATACATCCAAACGTGGCCCGAGTAATGGAGGCGGGGAACGCGCTTGGACTCGACATCCAAACCCGACGGTTCCCCGAAGGCACGAAGACCGCTCAAGATGCCGCGGATGCCATCGGGGTAGCAGTGGGGCAGATTGTGAAGAGCCTGGTGTTCGCCGTTGATGGCGAGATCGTGATGGCCTATGTCAGCGGCGCGAATCAGTTGGACGAGAAGAAGCTTGCGATCGCGGCTGGAGGTGCAAAGTGTGCCCGCGTAGATGCCGATGCGGTGCGTAATGCGACTGGGTTTCCGATTGGTGGTGTGCCGCCTTTGGGTTTGGCAACCCAACTCAGGATCTTCATGGATCCCGATCTTCTCCAGTACGACGAAGTGTGGGCGGCGGCAGGAACATGGAACGACGTGTTTCCGATTGATCCCCGTGCCCTCCAACGTGTCACCAGTGGAG
>JBJTFU010000121.1:0-4529 GCA_046093585.1 Ilumatobacteraceae bacterium
GCGCGAGGCCGCGAAGCAGGGCGCACAGGTGATGTGTTTCCAGGAGCTCTTCTACGGTCCGTACTTCTGCCAGGTGCAGGATCCGCAGTACTACGCCTACACCGAGGAAATCCCCAACGGCCCGACGACCAAGCGATTCCAATCGGTGGCCAAGGAGTTGGGGATGGTTCTGGTATTGCCGATGTACGAAATCGTGCAGCAGGGCCTGTATTACAACACCGCCGCGGTGATCGACGCCGACGGTCGATACCTCGGCAAGTACCGCAAGCAGCACATCCCCCAGGTGAAGGGCTTCTGGGAGAAGTTCTACTTCACCCCCGGCACCGATGGTTATCCCGTCTTCGACACCGCAGTCGGCAAGGTGGGTGTGTACATCTGTTACGACCGACACTTCCCAGAGGGTTGGCGTGCGCTCGGATTGAACGGTGCGGAGATCGTGTTCAACCCCTCGGCCACCAGCCGCGGGTTGTCCGAGTACATCTGGCGTATCGAGCAGCCGGCATCGGCAGTTGCCAACATCTACTACGTGGGTGCGATCAATCGCGTCGGTATCGAGAGCGAGTACGGCGACGACGACTTCTACGGTCAGAGCTACTTCGTCGATCCGGAAGGCAAGTTCGTTGGTGAAGTGGGCGATCCGTACAAGCCGGAGTTGATCGTTCGCGATCTCGACATGGACAAAATCAAGTTGGTGCGTGACAGGTGGGCGTTCTATCGCGACCGCCGCCCTGACGCGTACGACGAACTGGTTCGCCGTTAGGAACTAAGGGGGTAGCGACATGGCGAAGGTACTCATCAAGAACGGCACGGTGGTCAGCCCCACCGGTCGACACGACGTGGACGTGCTCATCGAAGGTGAGACGATCAGTGCGTTGTTGCAGCGTGGTCAGGCGGAAACGCTCGGCGTCTCCGCCGACAAGGTGATCGACGCGAAGGGCAAGTACGTGGTGCCGGGTGGCATCGACGTGCACACGCACATGGAACTGCCGTTCGGCGGCACCAGTGCGAGCGACACCTTCGAGACGGGGACGATCGCAGCAGCATGGGGCGGCGTCACGACCATCGTCGACATGGCGCTCCAGCGTTATGGCGAGAACGTCCATGAAGGTCTCGCCGAGTGGCATCGCAAGGCGGGGGGCAACTGTGCCGTCGACTACGCGTTCCATCAGATCATCGGTGGCGTGGACGAGCAGTCACTGAAGGACATGACCTACCTCGTGGATCACGAGGGCGTCACGTCGTTCAAGCTGTTCATGGCGTATCCCGGTGTGTTCTACTCCGACGACGGCCAGATCCTGCGAGCAATGCAGACGGCCAGTGAGAACGGTGCGACGATCATGATGCATGCCGAGAACGGCATCGCCATCGACGTGCTCGTGCAGCAGCACATCGCGCGCGGTGACACGGATCCGAAGTACCACAGCTATTCGCGCCCGAGCCTGCTCGAGGGCGAGGCCACCAACCGCGCCATCGTGTTGTCCAAGGTCGCCGGCAACGTGCCGTTGTACATCGTGCACATGTCCGCTTCCGAGGCGCTTGCCGCGGTGGCCGAGGCGCGCAACGAAGGCATGAACGTGTTCGCGGAGACCTGCCCGCAGTACCTCTACATGACACTCGAGGATCACCTCGCCCAACCCGGCTTCGAGGGCGCCAAGTACGTCTGCTCGCCGCCGATCCGCAGCAAGCACGACAAGCATGCACACCACTCCGACCTCTGGAAGGGCCTGCGGATGAACGAGTTGGCGGTGATTTCCACCGACCACTGCCCGTTCTGCATGAAGGACCAGAAGGAGCTCGGCATCGGCAACTTCGCCAAAATCCCGAACGGCATGGGCGGTGTCGAGCACCGCATGGAGCTCATCTATCAGGGCGTCGTGCAGGGTCACCTCTCGCTCGAGCGGTGGGTGGAGACATGCTGCACTACGCCAGCGCGCATGTTCGGCATGTATCCGCAGAAGGGCATCATCGCGCCGGGAGCGGATGCAGACATCCTCGTGTGGGATCCGAATGGCAAGACGACGATCGGCATCAACGACAAGCACCACATGAACATGGACCACAGTTCGTGGGAAGGGTTCAAGGTGGACGGCAAGGTCGACACGGTGCTCTCGCGCGGCACGGTGATCGTGGAGAACGACACGTACAAGGGTCGAAAGGGTCACGGCAAGTTCATCAAGCGTGGGCTCTGCCAGTACCTCAACTGAGGACTTCGACACACCAACCATTTCGACGAACAGAGAAGGAACCATGGAGCGAATCAGTCACTGGGTGAACAACAAGGTGGTGCGTGGCACCTCGGGCCGAACGGGCAAGGTGTTCAACCCCGCAACCGGTGAACAGCAGGCCGAAGTCGACCTCGCCTCCGTCGAAGAGATGGACGCGGTGATCGCGGTGGCCAAGGCGGCGTTCCCCGCGTGGCGAGCCACCAACATGTCGCGTCGCGCGGAGATCATGTTCCGAATGCGCGAGTTGTTGGACGCCAACCGCAAGGAGCTCGCGTCGATTCTCACGCTCGAACATGGCAAGGTTCCGGCCGACGCACTCGGCGAGATCGCCCGTGGAGTCGAGAACGTGGAGTTCGCCTGTGGCATTCCCGCACTGCTGAAGGGCGGTTACACCGAGCAGGCGTCGAGCGGTGTGGACGTCTACTCGATTCGTCAGCCTCTCGGCGTAGTGGCGGGAATCACCCCGTTCAACTTTCCGGCGATGGTGCCCATGTGGATGTTCGCCAACGCGCTCATGTGTGGCAACACGTTCGTCCTGAAGCCATCGGAGAAGGATCCGTCGGCGTCGATGTTCATCGCCGACTTGTTGCGTCAGGCTGGTCTGCCTGAGGGCGTGTTCAATGTGGTGCACGGCGACAAGGTGGCGGTGGATCGCATCCTCGATCATCCCGACATCGCTGCGGTCTCGTTCGTCGGGTCCACACCGATCGCGCGCTACGTGTACGAGACCGGAACGAAGAACGGCAAGCGCGTGCAGGCACTCGGCGGCGCCAAGAATCACATGCTCGTGTTGCCCGACGCAGATCTCAACATGGCGGCCGACGCGGCGGTGAGTGCCGCATACGGTTCGGCTGGCGAGCGTTGCATGGCGGTGTCCGTCGTACTCGCCTCGGAAGCGATCGCGGACGACCTGGTCGGCAAGATCAAGGAGCGAATCCCGAACATCAAGGTGGGACCGGGTTCCGACCCTGCTGCGGAAATGGGACCGCTCATCAGCAAGGAGCATCGCGACAAGGTTGCGGGTTACGTGACCAACGCGTCGGGAGAGGGCGCCACCGTGGTCGTGGACGGCACGGATAAGGCCAAGGACGCCGGCTACTTCCTCAACCCCAGCCTCATCGACAACGTCAAACCGGGGATGAAGTGTTACGACGACGAGATCTTCGGACCCGTGCTCACGGTGATGCGCGTGAAGGGATACGAAGACGGTCTCGCCACGATCAACGACAACCAGTTCGGCAACGGCACCGCCATCTTCACCCGCGATGGTGGAGTGGCTCGTCAGTTCCAATACGACGTCAACGTCGGCATGGTCGGCATCAACGTGCCGATTCCGGTGCCGGTGAGCTACTACTCCTTTGGTGGTTGGAAGGCCTCACTCTTTGGCGACCAGCACATGTACGGACCGGAGGGCATCAACTTCTACACGCGCGGCAAGGTCGTCACCTCGCGGTGGCCCGATCCGCGTACTTCGTCGGTGAACCTGGGATTCCCCCAGAACCGATAACACGACCGAAACGACAGGGGGACCAATGGACATCGGAGTAGTGCTGCAGACCACACCTCCATCGAGCCGCGTGGTCGACTTGGCGAAGAAGGCCGACATGTACGGCTTCTCGCACGTGTGGACCTTCGACAGTCACATCTTGTGGCAGGAACCGTACGTGATCTACAGCCAGATCCTCGCCGAGACGCGCAACGTGATCGTCGGTCCGATGGTGACGAACCCGGCGACTCGTGACTGGACGGTGACGGCGAGTACATACGCCACGTTGAACGAGATGTACGGCAATCGCACGGTGTGCGGAATCGGCCGTGGCGACTCGGCAGTGCGAGTCACCAACGGCAAGCCGACCACGCTCGACACGTTGCGCGAGAGCATCCACGTGATTCGCGAGCTGGGCAATGGTCGTGCCGTGGACTACAAGGGCTCCACCATCCGCTTCCCGTGGGGTGGCAAGAGCAAGCTCGAGGTGTGGGTGGCGGCCTACGGCCCGAAGGCGCTCGCCCTCACCGGCGAGGTTGCCGATGGCTTCATCCTCCAGTTGGCCGACCCGTCGATCGCGGAGTGGACGATCAAGGCGGTGCGCGATGCGGCGAAGAAGGCGGGACGAAATCCCGACGACGTGAAGATCTGCGTCGCCGGCCCCGCGTACGTGGGAACGGATCTCCAGCACATGCGCGATCAGTGCAGGTGGTTCGGCGGAATGGTGGGCAACCACGTCGCCGACATCGTCGAGCGATACGGCGCTGATGCTCCGGTGCCGAAGGCACTCACCGATTACATCAAGGGTCGTCAGGGTT
>JBJTFU010000122.1:0-9731 GCA_046093585.1 Ilumatobacteraceae bacterium
ATGCCGCCGAAGCTGTCGTTCGTCGACACGCTCTCGAAGGCCGTCGAATCGATCAGCACGTAGTAGCGCGTTGAATTGGCGAACGTTCCGGATGGGTTGATGGTGACATCCGTTCCACTCATGGTCACCTTGCTGGTGTCCGAAACACGGATCGTCTCGAAAACGGATTTGTCGGAGAATCGGTAGATGGTGATTTGCCCAGATTCGGCCGAGACGGCTTCGCTGAACTTGATGACGATGTTGGCATCGACAGCTACACCGGTGGCCAATGCCGCGGGAGATGTAGAAGAGATGGTCGGCGCAGCGGCAAGAACCGGAGTTCCTCCTGACACCGAAAGCGCAGCGGTGACTACAGCAGCAACCAATGAGAACTTCTTGAAACGATTCACGTGAACCCCTTTCGCTACCGGGAGAGGCTATCTGCTGCAGAGAGTTGGTCCGTCGAAGGACGTCGGAAGAGAACCAGCATTGCCAAGCCGGCCAAAAGAATGATGACGGATGTCACGATCCACGAACGGTGAAAGCCAGAAACGGGTTCCCCTGAGATGGTGGCCGTGAGCAAGAGGGAACTGACGAGTGCGATGCCCAGTGCGGCACCCACCTGCCGCACGGTGTTGTTGAGTGCCGAACCCATGGCGAATTGAGTCCTTGGAAGAAAAGCGGTTGCGGCACTGGAGATCGTCGAAATGCAGAGCCCAACGCCGACACCCGTATAGATGGTGAGCGGTAGATAGTGGGTCAGATATGAAGGGCTCGTGGGAATCGTTGCGCTGAGCAGCAGGTTTCCTGTGCTGATGATGAATCCACCAAGGGCAACGACTCGACCGTGACCGTATTTTTGCGCAGCCCTTCCGGCCGGTGCAGCGACGATCGCTGCCATGATCGGTCCTGGAATTCCTGCAAGTCCAGAGATGGACGGGCTGTAGCGCCACACCGTCTGTAGCCACTGAGTGTTCACGAAGATCAGCGAGAAGAATCCGGCAGAGAAGCCAAAGCCGCTGATCGCGGACGCTCGGACGAAGGGGAGTCTGAACAGTCGCAGATCTAGCAACGGATGAGCCGTGTGTGTGCAGCGAACCACGAAGAGCACGAGGGCGATCGTTGCCACACCGAGGTAGATCAGCGTCTGCGGCGAAGTCCAACCCCATTCGTCGCTTTGGACTATCACGAGCGTCAGAGCGCCCACTCCGACTATGGCAAGAAGTGCGCCACGAGTGTCGACCGAACGAGGAGCATCTTCGTCGAAGGATTCGTGCAACAGCCTGCGACCGATGACGATCGCGGCAACACAGAACGGAGCATTGACGAGGAAGATCCAGTGCCAACTGAGGAAGTCCACGAGAAGTCCGCCGATCGTTGGACCGCTTGCCGCAGCCACTGCACCGACTGCTCCCCAAATGCCGATTGCTGCTGATCGCTTTTCGACGGAAAACTCGGGAAGAACCAGTGCGATCGCGGAGGGCGATATGATCGCGCCGCCGAGAGCTTGAATGACACGGGCCACGACGAGTATGAGCGCACTCGGCGACACCGCGCAAAGCAACGATCCCGCAAGGAAGACAGTGAGGCCGGTGAGGAACGCGCGCTTACGGCCGAACGCGTCAGCAAGGCGTCCGGCGGTGAGCAACCCTGCGGCATAGGCGATGTTGTATGCAGAAAAGACCCAGGTGAGGAGACGCCTGCTCTCCGGCCATTCCGCCACCAAAGAACCGAAAGCGACGTTCACGATCGAGATGTCGAGTGAAACGAGCATCACGCCAACTGACGTGAGTGCAAGCACCTTGTTTCCTCTCGACCAGTTCACTGGTCGCCCCACAGGTGCTGGCGAATCGTTTCGGTGTCGTGATTCATGGGACGGCCCGTCCACTTGAGGATTCCGGGGGTTGCGGAGAGCTCGGCAATCAGCCCCTGCATGGGCAGCCCCTCTACCTCTTGAACCAGTTGGCGTGCCGCATAGTGGGGGTCCTCTGCGATGTCGGCCATCGTGAACACTGGTCCGACTGCAGCCTCTGCTTCGGTGAGGATCCGAACTGCTTCATCGCGTGTGTGCCGGGCGCACCACTCGCTCATCAGCTGGTCGAGCACCTCACGGTGTTCCATCCGCCCTTGGAAGGTGGTGAATCGCTCGTCGTTGCCGACACCCAGCACGCCCATCACTCGTGCCGCGACGCTGTCACTCGAGGCCGATACTCCCACCCACAAGCCATCGCTACAGCGATACACCCCTCGGGGAACCGAGTAGGGCAGTTGCGAGCCCATGCGTGGTTGGAGTTCTCCCGTGAGTTTGTAGAGGGAGATGAGCGGGCCCATGATCTGGAAGATGGTCTGCAGAAGGTTGACGTCCACTACCTGACCTACCCCGGAGTGCAGTGCGACCATCGTCGCGAATGCAGCGGTGATGCCCGTCACTTCGTCGGTGAGGGCGATCGCAGGAAGCATTGGTGGGCCGTCCGGCTCGCCGCTGATGGCCGAGAGCCCCGCCATGGATTCGGCGATCGAAGCAAAACCGGGCCGAGATGCATACGGGCCCGTCTGGCCGAATCCCGTGATGCGCACAATGACCAACTTCGGGTTGCGCTTGAGCAAGGTGTCGGGTGCGAGCCCGAGGCGTTCGAGGGTGCCAGGTCGGAAGTTCTCCACCAGCACGTTTGCACCGTCGATCAGTCTGAGGAAGAGGGCCTTGTCGTCGTCCGCCTTCAGATCGAGTGAGATGGTTCGCTTATTGCGGTTGACGATCTTCCACCAGAGGCCGGTGCCGTCGCGAGGGTCGCGCCAGGCCATGCCACGGAGTGAGTCACCCTTGTCGGGCTGCTCCACTTTGATGACATCAGCACCGAAGTCTGCGAGATAGCGGGCACAGTTTGGTCCAGCGAGAACGGTGGAGAGATCGATGACGCGAAGGTTGCCGAGCGGCGGCCTGTTCAAGGCTCAGTACCCGGGGCGAGTGCGTCGAATCACTGCGGAGTCGTTCCACCACCTGCCGCTGAAGCGCCAGTCGGTGTTCGGTCTCACGGATGCAGTGGCTGCCTGTGGCTTCGGCCACAAGGCCTCGATCGCTTCGAGGATTGCAGCTGCCTCCTCGTCCGACGGTGTCGGGGAGATGCCGTGCAGGTTCACAACGGCATGTTGCCGTGTTTGCGGCGCGGCAACTCCTCGCGCTTCGTGCGCAACATGGTGAGACCAGCGATCAACTTCGATCGTGTCTCGGCGGGGTCGATCACGTCGTCCACATAGCCGCGCTCGGCAGCGGCATACGGGTTGGCGTACTTCTCGGTGTATTCGGCGATCAGTTCGGCGCGCCGAGCAACCGGATCTGCTGCCTGTTGCAATTCGCGCCGGTAGACGATCTCCACTGCTCCCTGAGGACCCATCACCGCGAGTTCCGCCGTGGGCCAGGCGTAGGCGAGGTCGGCACCGATCGACTTCGAGTTCATCACCACGTATGCGCCGCCATAGGCCTTGCGGGTGATGACTTGGATTCGCGGCACGGTGGCTTCGCAATACGCGTAGAGCAACTTCGCGCCGTGACGAATGATGCCCCCGTACTCCTGATCGACGCCGGGGAGGAACCCAGGCACGTCGACGAAGGTGACGATGGGAATGTTGAACGCATCACAAGTGCGAACGAAACGAGCGGCCTTCTCGCTCGACTCAATGTCGAGCACCCCTGCGAGCACCATCGGCTGGTTGCCGACGATGCCGACGGGCTGACCGTTCAGGCGAGAGAACCCGCAGATGATGCTCTTCGCCCAATGCGGGAAGTACTCGAAGAACTCGCCATCGTCCACCACCTCGGCGACGACCTTCTTCATGTCGTAGGGCTGGTTGGGAGAAGTGGGAAGGATGCTGCGCAGCGACTCGCATGAGCGATTCGGATCATCGGTGACGTCTTGGCTGGGCGGTTCGGCGAGGTTGTTCTGGGGCAGGAAACTGAGCAGATAGCGAACGTCTTGCAGGCACGCCTGTTCATCGGCGCTGACGAACGTGGCAACGCCGCTCTTGGATGCGTGGCTCATGGCGCCACCCAATTCCTCGAGGGTGACCTCTTCTCCCGTCACCGTCTTCACCACGTCCGGACCGGTGATGAACATGTGGCTGGTCTCGCGCACCATGAATATGAAGTCGGTCATCGCGGGTGAGTACACCGCGCCACCGGCGCACGGGCCGAGGATCACCGAGATCTGTGGGATGACGCCCGATGCCTGCACGTTGCG
The DNA here is from genome assembly GCA_046093585.1 of Ilumatobacteraceae bacterium. Lineage (GTDB taxonomy): Bacteria > Actinomycetota > Acidimicrobiia > Acidimicrobiales > Ilumatobacteraceae > UBA3006. Next base: position 4,215 of record JBJTFU010000122.1, read on the forward strand.
GTGGAAGATGCCGCCGTAACTCGCGAGCGACACCACCCCCTCTTGAATGCGGGCGCCAGCACCGTCGTTCAAACCGATCACTGGTGCTCCTACCTTGAGCGCGAGATCCATCAACTTGTGGATCTTCTCGGCGAAGACCTCGCCGAGAGCGCCGCCGAAGACCGTGAAGTCCTGACTGAAGACGAACACCTTGCGATCATCGATGGTTCCCCAGCCCGTGATGACTCCGTCGGTGTACGGACGCTCCTCGAGACCAGCGGCGTGCGCGCGATGACGAGCAAGCAAGTCGAGTTCGTGGAAACTGCCCGGATCGAGGAGTGCCTCGAGGCGCTCGCGAGCGAGCATCTTGCCTTTCTCGTGCTGTCGATCGACCGAGCGTTGAGACCCGGCGTGGAACGCCTGCTCCTTGCGTGATCGAAGATCGTCGAGTTTGGCCTGCATCGCGTCGCTGCTCACCGCAGAGACGCTAGTAGGCGAGGCTCCTCGTACTACGGGGCGGCAGTGGTCGTAGTTGCAGAAATGGTCGTGGTCGTCGGTGATTCCGCGTCGGTCACGGTGATGGTGGTGGCGAGTGGGATCAGCTCGCCAGTGGTGGTGGCCCCCGTCACCTCGACCGACCACACGCCGCCGACGTTCAGATTCAAGGTGCCGTCGCCAGGGACGATGACCGCACCGCGACGCTTGATGGGCAGGTTGATGGCGATGCCCGAGTAGCCCGGCTCCTGCGGCACGAGGTTGACGGTGAAGTTGTTGATGCGCGACGGTTGGAGCAACTCGATGCGCATCGCATTCACTCCCACCACCCCAGGCGTCAGCGAGACGATCACGTGGAATCTGTCGTTCCGCAACTCTTCGCGGAAGGCGTACTGCACCGACGGTGCGTTCGGTGAAGCGCTCGCCTGCGGCGGTCGCATCGGAACCATCCACGACGTGAGGACGAGAGCCACGATGCCGACGGCCACTTCGATTCCCACCGCACGCCGCAGACGCCATGCCATCTTCCCCGTGAGCTCGCGCTCGCGGAGTAGTCGTCCTTCGGTGAACACCTTGAGCATGAGCGCAATCCAGATCATCAGCGCTACGACGAGCACTTTCAGGACGTTGAGCAAGCCGTGGCCACTCGTGAAGATGTTGAAACCGTCGAGTAGATACACCTGCAACACGCCCGTGATCGTGGCTACGAGGATGAGAGGAGTGGTGAGCCTGGCCAGTCCGCGCACGGCATACAGAAGGTCTTCGTCGCCCGGCCCCACGAGTACGGCTCGCGCCAGCAGAACGAGCGCGCCCACCCACAGCCCGACGGCAAGTGCGTGCACGACGCCGATGAGATAGGAGAAGATCGATACGTCTTGGCCGAGGCGGGTGAGGCCGTATGTGGCCATCATCACGATCGCGATACCCATGGACGGCACCTGTGAGGCCGGATCGAATGCCCGTTCGAGATCCTTGGCGATCCAACCGAACGCCACGACGAGCACGAACCGAAGAATCAAGACATAGCCCGATGCTTGATCGAACGCGGAGAACCACGAGAACGGATTGAGTGCCGATCCGAATCCTGAATCGGATTGGCGCATCGCCGAAATCACCACCACCAGGTACATGATGATGACGGCGAGCAGCCAGGTGAGACGGAAGAAGCGCTTGCCGACGCCGTAGTCGACACCTTCCGGCCATGCGAGCACGAGCAGCATCAGCCCACCGAACAGAGATGCGACGAGTAGGTACTCGAAGACACGGAGCAACCCGAGCAGCCCGCCCACTCGAGGACCAGATCCGGTGCGCTCCGGCACCACTTCACCGATGATCTGCGGCACGGTGGTGGCGGTGGCGCCGCCATCGGTGGGCGCGGTGGTGGATTGAACGGTGGCGGTGGAGGTGAAGGAGAACGACCCGACGCTGCCGTCGGCGAGCGACCAACTGAGCGTGCACAAGCCGGCTTCGGGAATCTGGGTGAGCGCCACCGAGACCGTCTTCAAGTCGGGTGCCAATTGTGGAGCGTTCAGCCCGACGAGTGCGCCGTTGCACGCGAGCACGAGTTTCACCGTGGACGCAGACTCGATGCTCGGCAGGGCGTCACGGAACACCATCTGCAGCTGTTTCGGCGGATCGCCGACCACCTGGTTGGCTGCCGGATTGGAGGAGATGATTTCGTTGGTGCCGGCTTGCCCAGTGGCAGCAACCATCGAACCCCATGAGGACATGCCGAGTACGGCCGCGAGAAGCAGGAGCACCCGAGTGAGAGGGCGCGGAAAACGAACGTTCATGAGCCGCGTACAACGGTAGTCAACGCTGGCACCGTACGGACTCACGGTAAGCACCAGACAGGCGACAAGTAGGCTCGCAGGAAATGGCCGTTCAATCGCTCTATCGCCGTTATCGGCCTCGTCGGTTCGACGAACTGAAGGGGCAAGATCACGTGGTGCGCGCATTGCGCAATGCGGTGATCAACCATCGTGAAGGTCAGGCCTACCTCTTCTCCGGTCCTCGTGGCACTGGTAAGACGTCCACCGCCCGCATCCTCGCCAAAGTGCTCAATTGCGAGTCTCCGGAGGATGGCGAGCCCTGCGGCGTGTGCAACTCGTGTGCCTCGATCGACAGCGGCAACAGCTACGACGTGTTGGAGTTGGATGCGGCCAGCAACAACGGCGTCGAGAACATGCGGGACCTGATCGAGCGGTCGTCTCTCGGCAATCCTGGCCGTCACCGCGTCTTCATCCTCGACGAAGTGCACATGTTGTCCAAGCCGGCCGAGGCCGCCTTGTTGAAGACCCTCGAAGAGCCGCCCCCTCATGTGGTGTTCGTGCTCGCCACCACCGATCCACAGAAGGTGAGCGAGACGATTCGCAGTCGAACGCAACACCTACAGTTCCATCTCTTGCCGATCCAGGAACTCGAAGAGCACGTGCGCTTCGTGATCCAAGACTCCAATTTGAAGGTGAGTGAGCGCGCAGTTCGCCAAGTGCTCGAACGTGGTGGTGGTTCTGCTCGCGACACGCTCTCTGCCCTCGAACTCGTTGCGTCGAGTGGCGGTGAAGTAGAAGACGCGTTCTCTTCGGACGACGTGATCGCCGCCATGGTCCGATCTGACGCCGGAGCGGCACTCGTGGCAATGGCGCGAGCCATGCAGTTGGGCACCGAACCCCGAGCCTTGGCAGAAGAGATCATCCGCCATCTCCGCGAGTGCTTTCTTTCGCAGATGGCCCCCGACTTGGTACAGCGCACCGAAGATCGTCGCGCCGAGTTGGCCGAACAGGCCCGACAACTCGGCACCGTTCACATCGTGAAGGCAATCGAACGATTGGGTGAAGTGCTGATCGAGATGCGGCATTCGCCCGATCCGCGGGTGATGTTGGAAGTGGCGATGGTGGGATTGATGAAGCAGGGTGGCGGTGACGACTTGTCATCGCTCATCTCGCGCATCGAGCGGCTGGAAGCGGGAGTCGCACGCGAGCCAAGTGCGCCGATCGTGCGACCTGCACCGATCAACCCAACGACCGGCAAGGCGCAACTCGGTGGCAAGGCGAGCGGCGGTGGCACTCCGCCCACGCCGGTGGCAGCCACCGAACCCGCCTCGGATGCGCAGGTGGTGGCGAAGTGGCCGGAAGTCGTCTCCTCACTGAAGCCCCTCGTTCGCGCGCTCTACAGCGTGGTCACACCGCTCTCGGTGAACGGCGACGCATTGATGGTGTCTGCGCCGAACGCGACCCACGTGAAGAAGGCGGAGGAGCACCAGAAGTCGGTGGAGGCAGCCATCGAGAAGGTGCTGGGTCGTTCGCTGTCGCTGCAGTTCAGTGCTGCACCTCCGAAGGACCCGACTTCTCCCACGCAACGCGCGAAGCGCCCTGCTGCCGATGAGATCGATGTACTCGATCCGAAGGACGTCGCCGAATCGACGGTCGCCACCACGCCGTCCGCCATCGATCAGCTGACGAAGGCATTCCCCGGCTCGCGGGTGGTGGACAAACCGAAGAAGTCCTGATGTCGAGCGCCTATACGCCACCGATGCAAGCGCTGATAGACGCGTTGGGTCGCCTTCCAGGTATCGGGCCGAAGTCCGCTCAACGAATCGCGTTCCATCTGTTGAAAGTGGAACGACAAGAAGTGGAACGACTTGCGTCGGCGTTGGTGGAGGCCAAGGGAACGGTGCGGTTCTGTGATCGCTGTTTCAACTTCGCCGAGACGACCTTGTGTCGAATTTGTGCAGATGACAGGCGTGATTCGTCGGTGATTTGCGTGGTGGAAGAGTCCCGCGATCTCGTCGCCATCGAAAAGACCGGTCAGTTCAAGGGCAAGTACCACGTGTTGTTGGGGGCGATGAATCCACTCGAGGGTTTGGGGCCCGAACAGCTGAAGATGCGCGAACTGATCGCCCGACTCGAACCAGAGGGTGTCAAGGAAGTCATCTTGTGCACCAACCCCAATACCGAAGGCGACGTGACCGCCATGTATCTCGCACGCCTGTTGAAGCCACTCGGCATCAGAGTCACACGAATTGCAAGTGGTCTGCCGGTGGGCGGCGATTTGGAATACGCCGACGAGATCACTCTCGGTCGAGCGTTGGACGGAAGGCGCGAGATCGCCGGCTAGACGGTGCGCACGATCAGCGCATCACCTTGACCACCGCCACCGCAGAGCGCGGCTGCACCCACGCCACCACCCCTACGACGCAGTTCATGGAGGATGGTGAGTGCCAGACGATTGCCGCTCATGCCGATGGGGTGACCGAGCGCGATGGCACCACCGTTGACGTTGACGATGTCATCGGAGATGCCGAGGTCGCGCATCGAGGCGACACCGACTGCGGCGAATGCTTCGTTGATCTCGAAGAGATCGACATCGGAAAGTTTCATCTTCGCTCGTTCGAGAGCAGCAAGGATGCTGCGACTCGGCTGCAGCAACAGTGACGCAGAGTCTGGACCTGCGACCATGCCATAGCCGACGAACTCGCCGAGTGGTGCCACTCCGAGTTTCTCTGCAACCTTCTTCGATGCGAGGACGAGCGCGGACGCCCCGTCACTGATTTGGCTCGCGTTGCCCGCGGTGATGGTGCCCTGCTTGTCGAACGCGGGCTTCAGCGAACCGAGCGATTCCATCGTGGTGTTCTCACGTACACCCTCGTCGGTGCCGAACATCACGGGATCACCCTTTCGTTGGGGTATGGCGACGGGCACGATTTCTGCGGCAAGGCGATCGGCTGCGGCTGCGGCACGGACGTTGCTCTTCATCGCCAACTCGTCCTGCGCCTCACGCGAGATGCCACCCGCCGTGTAGCGCTCGGTGCCGAGTCCCATCAGGCACGAGTCGAACGCACACCACAGACCGTCCTTGATGATGGCGTCGGACAGTTCGCTGTTGCCGTAGCGGAAGCCACTGCGTGCGCCCATCGCCAGGTAGGGAGCGTTGCTCATCGACTCCATGCCGCCGGCAACGACGATGTCGGCCTCTCCCGACTGGATCATCTGATCGGCGAGATAGATGGAGTTGAGTCCAGAGAGACACACCTTGTTCACGTTC
>JBJTFU010000123.1:0-4033 GCA_046093585.1 Ilumatobacteraceae bacterium
CCGTTGTTCCGATTACGTCGAATGTGAAAAAGGTCTACCCATTCCAGGTTCATCTCCCGCGAGAGTCGAGCGGATTACGAAGAGAGTCGAAAGCGCAGGCCGAGCAGATTCGCGCAGTATCGATCGCCCGCATCGGAGACCGAGTCGGTCGCCTCAGTGCCGATGCGCAAGAGCAACTGAACGTTGCTCGTCGGCTTCATCTCGCGTTGTTGCCGCGAACGAAGAGCAAATTGCACTCAGCGTTTGTCGCGGGCTGCGATGAAGGCCGCCACGCACTTGTCGATGTCGCCAATCGAGTGCGTCGCGCAGATCTGTACGCGGATGCGTGCCTTGCCAAGCGGTACCACGGGGTACGAGAACGCCACGACGTAGATGCCGAGTTCGAACATGGCGCTCGCCATGCGAACCGCTTCGTGTTCGTCGGCGAACATCACCGGAACGATCGGGTGCTCACCGGGCAACAGCGTGAAGCCTGCAGCCGTCATTTTCTCGCGGAAATACCTGGCGTTCTTCTGGAGCGTCTCACGCGCATGGCCACCCTCGGCGACCAGGTCGAGCGCGACGAGCGAACCGGCGACGACGGTGGGCGGGATGGAGTTGGAGAAGAGGTATGGCCGCGCGCGCTGACGGAGCAAGTCGACGATCTCCTGGTGACCACTGATGTAGCCGCCCGATGCTCCGCCGAGCGCCTTGCCGAGCGTTCCCGAGATGATGTCCACGCGGTCGCGGACACCGAACATCTCCGGCGTGCCGGCTCCGGTGTCGCCGATGAAGCCGATGGCGTGTGAGTCATCCACCATGACGAGCGCCCCGTACGACTCCGCGAGATCACAGATCTCTTTCAGCGGGGCGAACGATCCGTCCATCGAAAACACGCCGTCGGTGACGATCAACACACGGCGCGCACCCTTTGCAGATTCGAGTTGGGTCTTCAGGTCGCCCATGTCGCGGTTCTTGTAGCGATAGCGGGTGGCTTTGCACAGACGGATGCCGTCGATGATCGAGGCGTGGTTCAGTTCGTCGGAGATGACCGCATCGTCCTCGCCGAGGAGTACTTCGAATACTCCGCCATTGGCGTCGAAACAAGAAGGGAAGAGGATCGTCGCGTCGGTGCCGAGCAACTTCGAAATCCGTGTCTCGAGTAGGTCATGCTGCGACTGGGTGCCACAGATGAAGCGAACGCTTGCCATCCCGAAGCCGTTCTCATCCAGCGACTCCTTGGCGGCTGCGATCACATCGGGATGGTTGGCCAGGCCGAGGTAGTTGTTGGAACAGAAGTTGAGGAGCGCGCGATGGCCGCTTTCCACGTGTGGTGCCTGTGGTGAATCGAGCAGGCGCTCCTTCTTGTAGAGCCCGGCTGCCTTGATCTCGTCGAGCGTCTTGCGCAGATCTTCACGAACCTTGGTGTACATCAGTCCTGCCTACGACCAATCCATGATCACTTTGCCGGAATTCGACGAGCGGGCCGCGGCGAAAGCCGATTGCCACTCGGCGGCGGGGAAGCGATCGGTGATGACGTCCCGAATGTCGAGTCCCGTCTGGATGAGGGAGTTCATCGCGTACCACGTCTCATACATCTCGCGGCCGTAGATGCCCTTGATCGTGATCATGTGGGTCACGAGCTTGGCCCAGTTGATCGAGATCTCCTTGCTCGGGAGTCCGAGAACCGCGACACGGCCTCCGTGGGCGAGATTGTCGAGGATGTCGGGAAGGGCGGTGGGGGCGCCGCTCATCTCAAGGGCGACATCGAAGCCTTCCTTCATGCCGAGAGTCTTCTGCGTTTCAGCGATGCTCGACGTGAGGGGGTTGACGGCGATGTCGACACCCATCGTTCGTGCGAGTGCCAGTCGCGACTCGTTGATGTCGCTCACCACGATGTAGCGCGCACCGACGTGTCGGGCAACCTTTGCCGCCATGAGCCCGATCGGACCCGCACCGGTGATGAGCACGTCTTCGCCGGCAACGGGGAAGGTGAGAGCGGTGTGTACTGCGTTGCCGAACGGGTCGAAGATCGCGCCGAGTTCGGCATCCACCGCACTTGAGTGCACCCACACGTTGCTTGCAGGAATGACGACGTAGTCAGCGAAAGCACCGTTGCGATTGACGCCGACCCCCGAGGTGTTCTTGCACATGTGCCGACGTCCAGCCCGGCAATTTCGGCAGGTTCCACAAATGATGTGGCCTTCGCCCGAGACGAGTGCGCCGACCTCTAGCGATGTGACGTCGGAGCCCAACTCGACGATTCGGCCGGAGAACTCGTGGCCGATGATCAGTGGAGCATTGACTGCACTGGCGGCCCAGGCATCCCATGATTCGATGTGCAAGTCGGTACCGCAAATGCCGGTGCGTTCGACGCGAATCTTGACGTCATTCGGACCTGGCACCGGCTCAGGGCAATCGATCATCTCCAGACCGGGGGCCCCGGCCGGTTTGAACAATGCGCGCACTGAATTGCTCCTCAGGTCAGGTGGAAGTCGTTCGACCGACAGTCATAGTAATGGTGGCGTTTGGAGCACCGCCCTCATTGGAATATTTGCGAGTCGTATGATTCGTGCATGAATCGGGCTCGAGCTTCCACTGGATTGTCTGTGGCCGTACCTTTCGTTGGGCTGGTCCTGCTCGTCGTGACGTGGGGATCCTCTCCGTCGGTGCCGATGTCGGTGATCCTCATCGCGATTCACGTCGCCCTCGTGATGGTGTCGGTGGGTCATGCGGAGGCGATTGCGCGCCGGGTCGGAGAACCCTACGGCACGCTGGTTCTCGCTCTTGCCGTCACCGTGATCGAGGTGTCGCTGATCGTCGCGTTGATGGCATCTGGTGGACCGGGTTCGGAGACGTTGGCTCGCGACGCGGTGTTTGCCGTCATCATGATCGTCTGCAACGGGGTGGTGGGTGCGTCGATCATCGCGGATGCTCGACGAGATCAGATCGTTCGATTCAACGAGCAAGGCGCCAACGCGTTGCTCGGGACGGTGATGACGATCGCCACGTTGAGCCTCGTCATGCCCACCTTCACGACGAGTAGTGCAGTGGGAACCTTCACGCCTTCGCAACTTGCTTTTTCTGCCATTGCCGCTGCCGCCGTATACGTGCTGTTCGTGTTGGTGCAGACTCGGCGGTTGCGTTGGATGTTCCTGTCGCCCGAGGCCCTCGAGCAGGAATCCCGCGAGGAGATGGCCCACGTGGAGCCACATGCCCCTCGAGAGGGTCTGGCAGAGGGACTCTTCGTTCGACTGTCGTTGCTCGTCGTCAGCTTGATCGGTGTGGTGGGTTTGGCCAAGACACTGGCTCCGCGGATCGAGGAAACGGTGGAATGGGCAGGCGCGCCCCAAGCTTTCGTGGGTGTGGTGATCGCCTTGATGGTCCTGCTTCCCGAATCAGTTTCCGCGCTTCGCGCCGCTTCTCGGGGAGAGATGCAGACGAGCCTCAACTTGTCCCTTGGCTCGGCGTTGGCGAGCATTGGTCTCACGATTCCTGCAATTGCCGTGGCCTCGATTTGGTTGGATGGGCCGATCACACTTGGTCTCGGTGGCAAGGAGATCGTCTTGCTCGTGTTGACAACCGTGGTCAGCATCCTCACCTTCGGTTCCGGACGTGCCACCGTGTTGCAAGGTATGCAGCACCTTGCCGTGTTCGTCGCGTTCTTGTTCTTGGCTATCGTTCCCTGAACGTGCCGATTAGGGTGCTGGCATGATCAAGCTCACCGTCACCTATCCGAAGGGCGAAGGCATCACCTTCGACCACGACTATTACTCCACCAAGCACGTGCCGTTGTGCGAGGAGGCGTTCTCGCCCGCACGAGTCGAGTTGGACAAGGGGATCGATGGGCCGGCTGCAGCAAGCGTGTCGTTCTATTTCGAAACTATGGACAAGTTCAACGCCGCAATGGCGTCGCCGCGGATGGGTGAGGTGATGTCCGACCTCGGCAACTACACCAACGGTGTCCCGACGATGCAGATCTCGTCGGTGGTGAGGTAATTAGGCGTTCGACGCGCGTGCCGGCAGGAACTTCAGCGCGGCCAGCGAACCAAGC
>JBJTFU010000124.1:0-11204 GCA_046093585.1 Ilumatobacteraceae bacterium
CTCCAGGTGTAATCTTCGTAACATTGTTTGAGCCGTAATTTGCGGTGTACACATTCCCACTCGAATCGACAGTTATTCCTGCGGGTCGAGTTCCGGTGGTGCCAAGAATGGAGGAGACTCCGCTTGGAGTGATCTTGGTGACATTGTCCGAAGCCCAGTTTGCGGTGTACACATTCCCACTCGAATCAACGACTATCGCAAACGGTTCGTCACCGGTGTTTCCCAAGATTGTCGAAGTCACAGCGGCCGTTACGACACCTACCCACAGGGGGGCAAGGCCGCAGACCAGAACTGCACTAACGACTCGTGATTTCCAGCGCCCCATCGACGGCCCCCTCGGGCAGAGACTAAACGCGTGTTTAGTGGCGCTGCAAATCCCGGATGTTCATTGCCTCGTCACCGCGTCGACCTTCACCGATCTCGTATTGCACGGTCTGGCCGATTTCTGGTTCTGCACCACCATCCAGTTTCACGTTGGTCATGTGGAAGAACAAGTTCTCCGCGTTCTCGCGAGTGACGAACCCATAGCCGCGAGCAGAGTTGAAGAACTCCACCACGCCAGTGAACGTTCCGCCCTGAGTGCGACGCTCGGGAGCCACGAGGGTTGCAGTCGATGCCGCCTCCATCTGTGCATCGATTCCCACTTCGCGCTGCAACGTGCGCACTGCACGTTGAGCCGATTGGTCGACGAGCGATACCACGACTCCGGATGCGCCCGCACGAGCAGTACGACCTGAACGGTGCACGTAGGTGGCGGCGTCCTCCGGTGGATCGAAGTGGACGACCACGGCGACGTCATCGACGTGCACGCCACGTGATGCCACATCGGTGGCGACGAGCGCGGACACCGAACCCTTGGCGAAGTCGCGCAGTGCACGAGCGCGCTGAGCCTGGCTACGACCGCCGTGGATGGCGGCTGCAGTGAGTCCCGAGCGAACGAGTTGCTGTGCGAGACGATCGGCTCCATGTCGCGTGCGACAGAACACCATGGTCGAGCCCATCTTCTCCACGATGCTCACGGTGTGCTTGGAACGCTCTGCGCGATCCACTTTCCAGAACACGTGACGAGCCTTCGTGATGTCCGGCTTTGCTTCGCCGATCTCGTGCACGACGGGCGACTGCTGGACCTTCTTCGACAACTTGCCTACGGCGCCGTCGAAGGTTGCAGAGAACAACTGCACTTGGCGCACCTTGCTCGTTTGATCCACGAGACGATGTACCGACGGGAGGAATCCCATGTCGGCCATGCGATCCGCTTCGTCGATCACGACTTGGTTGACGTCTGCGAGGTTGACCGAACCCATCTTGATGAGGTCTTCGAGTCGACCGGGGCACGCGACGACGAGATCGACGCCCTTGTCGAACGCCTTGATCTGCGGTCCGTATCCCACACCGCCGTAGATCGCGATGATGGAACGTCCGGCATCGCGCGCAAACGGCTTCAGCGCCTCGGCGATCTGGTGGGCCAGTTCGCGAGTGGGCGAGAGGATGAGACCCGTCGGCTTGCGGCGCGAGCCCTTGCCCAAGTTGTTGAGCATCGGCAAGCCGAATGCCAGTGTCTTACCCGAACCCGTCGGCGCGCGGCCACACACGTCGAGACCGGCAAGCGAGTCCGGGATGACCGCTGCCTGAATGGCAGTCGGGGTGGTGATTCCTTGGAGGGCGAGGCGTTTGACGACGTCGTCGGGCAAGCCAAGGTCAGAGAAAAGGGGGGTGGTCATGTTGATTCTTCCTGTCAATCGATCTGCACAAGCAACCGAGACAACGGAAGTCTGTACAACGTGACCCGAATGGTCACTGGGAACACTCTAGCGGCGGAAGTAACGAGTGGTGCGTCTTCGCCAAACACGTTGCTAAGGTGCGCGAATGCCCGAAAACAAGCCGTCAATCACCATTCCCAACGAAGCACCACCGACTCAACTGAGCATCGTCGACGATGTGGTGGGTACCGGCGATGAGGCAACGAAGGGGCGCAACGTGTCCGTGCACTACGTCGGCGTGGCTTGGAGCAACGGCAAGCAGTTCGACGCATCGTGGGATCGCAACGAACCGTTCGATTTTCGTCTCGGCGCGGGACAGGTGATCCAAGGATGGGATGAAGGTGTCGCCGGAATGAAGGTTGGTGGTCGTCGCACACTTACCATTCCGCCAGACATGGGGTACGGAAGTCGTGGTGCCGGCGGTGTCATCAAGGGCGGCGAAACATTGGTTTTCGTCGTCGACTTGTTGAACGTCTTCTAGTCCTAGCCGGCGACGGCTAGCCGAAACGAGTGATTCGTCGGTAGCCTGAAGCAACTCCGAAACGCCGTGCGAATCCAATCTCGCGGCGCAGGGAAGTGACAGGGACGACAGACAATGAACATCTTGGTGATAGGGGCGGGGGGTGTCGGAGCCTCCATGGCGTCCATCGCCGAGACCCGCTCGTTCTTCAACACATTCATCCTCGCCGACATTTCGGCGTCCAGAGCGGAGGATGCGCTCAAACAACTCGATGATCGCTCGAGATTCCTCGCGCGGCAGGTTGATGCCCGCGACAAGGAGTCGATCAAGACGCTGATCGCCGACGTCAAGGCCGACGTGGTGGTGAACGCCTGCGATCCACGCCTCAACGAGCCGATTTTCGAGGCCTGTTACGACAGCCACGTCAACTACATCGACATGGCGATGAACCTCAGCGAACCGCATCCCACGAATCCCTACGAGGAAGTGGGAGTCCCGCTCGGCAAGGCGCAGTTGGATGCCGATCAGCAGTGGCGCGATCGGGGCATCCTCGCCCTCGTCGGCATGGGTGTGGAGCCTGGTCTTTCCGACGTGTTCGCTCGATACGCGGCAGACAACCTGTTCGACACGATCGACGAGATCGGTGTGCGCGACGGTTCGAACCTGTCCATCGACGGGCTCGATTTTGCCCCGACGTTCTCGATTTGGACGACCATCGAAGAGACGCTGAATCCTCCGATCGTGTGGGATGCGGAACATGGTCTGTACACCACTGATTGCTTCAGTGAGCCGGAGGTCTTCCATTTCCCCGCTGGTATCGGACCAAGCGAGTGCGTGAATGTGGGGCACGAAGAGGTGCTCTTGATTCCACGTGAGATCGACTGCAAGCGGGTGACGTTCAAGTACAGCCTCGGTGCGGAATTCATCGACTGGTTGAAGACGTTTGCGTACCTCGGCCTCGATTCGAAAGAGCGCATCAAGGTGGGCGACGTGAGCGTCGCTCCTCGCGACGTGCTCGCCGCCGTGCTTCCGAATCCCGCCAAGCTTGGACACGTCATGCACGGCAAAACGTGTGCCGGAACCTGGGTGAAGGGAACCTATGACGGTCAACCCCGTGAGTTGTACCTGTATCACGTTGCCGACAACGAGACGACGATGCGCGAGTGGGGTTCGCAAGCGGTGTTGTGGCAGACGGCCATCTGCCCGGTGGTCGCGCTCGAGTTGTTGAGCACGGGAAGTTGGAAGGGAACCGGTGTGCGCGGAGCAGAAGCCTTCGATGCGGCCCCGTTCCTCAACCTGCTGGGCGCTTACGGTGCTCACCACGGCATGGTGGAAATGGGCCCCGGCCTCTGGCCGAGCCCGAAATCCACGGGTCAGCCCGGCTGGGACCGTCCGGTCAAACGCGCCATTCGCGTCGCGTGAATCGACGCGTTCTCGCGTTCGCCCTGCTCGCCGTCGTCACGGCGTTCATGTGGTCGGACTCGGTGATCGAGTGGTGGCAGTCCTCGACCGAATTCTTCTTGCGGGTGAACGAGGACGTCGCTGAGTCCGTCCTCGAATCACGCCCTGGTAACGACGCCGACCTCCATGTCCTCGTATGGGCTGCCGTGGGTCTCGTGTTCGTGTGGGCGTATCGCCAGAAGTGGGCGGTTGCGCTCGCCGCGTTGTTCGTGTGGAGTGCGGTTGTCGAGACGTTGCAGCCCACGTTCACCGAAGTTCGCTCTCGGCAAGTGGCGGACTACGTCGGTAATTCACTCGGCATCCTCGTTGCGGTCATCACCATGGCAGCCAGCGCGTGGATGCGGCGCACCGGTCAGCCGAGCTCACCACGGAGGTAGTGCCGTCGACACAACAACTCGTAGCGCACCTCATCGCCGAACAGTGGCTCGCTCTTCGACTTGTCGGTGTCACCGACCACCACTGTTTCACCTTCGTACACGATCTTGCCGTTGACGAGTCGCGCGTTGTTGTTGGCGCGTCGCCCGCACCAACACCGTGCCTCCACCTGCATCTCGGTCCGCTGGTCCGCGATTTCGAGTAGTCGCTTGGTTCCGTCGAAGAGGATGCCACGAAAGTCGGTGATCAGGCCGAACGCGTAGACGTCGACATCCAACTCGTCCACGACCCGCGCGAGTTGGTTGCACTGATCGATGGTGTAGAACTGCGCTTCGTCGCAGACGATGAACGAGATCGGCATTCGTTCCTGGGCCAACTCGAACAGGTTCAGTTCGGGCGACATTTCGATGGCTGGTGCAGAGACGCCGAGACGGCTCGTCACCTTCGTTCCTTCGCGGTCGAGTTTCGTCACGAGCAGACCGCGCACTCCGCGCGACGTCATGTTGTGGTGAATCTGTAGCGCCAACGTGCTCTTTCCCGAGCCCATCGTGCCGAAACTGAATCGCAGGGTGGCCATTAGGCAACTGAAACTACTCCGTTCTGCCGTCGTTGTGACCCTGCCGTATCCTGCTCCCATGTCGCACACCAAAGCGCACATTGCAGCGATGATCGATCACACGCTGCTTGCACCCGAAGCCACCGCCGACGACGTTCGTCGCACGTGCGCAGAAGCCCTTGAGTTCTCCGTGGCGGCAGTGTGTGTCTCACCCACCATGGTGGACGTCGCAGTGCGCGAAGTGGCAGGTCGGGTGGCGGTGGCGAGTGTGGTGGGTTTTCCGAGCGGCGCGCACCTTCCCGAGACGAAGGCGCACGAGGCCAAACGTGCCTGTGAGACGGGTGCCCGTGAGATCGACATGGTGATCAACCTCGGTCTCGCCAAGGAGGGTAGGTGGGAGGAGATCGAACGTGAGGTGGTGCTCGTGCGCGCGAACACGACTGGTTTGTTGAAGGTGATCATCGAGTCATCGGCACTCAGCGACGACGAGATCGCACGTGCATCCTCGACTGTCGTGAGAGCGGGTGCCGACTTCGTGAAGACGAGCACAGGGTTCCACAAGTCGGGTGGCGCAACGATCGAGGCAGTTCGGTTGATGCGCGCCACGGTGGGAAACGACATCGGGGTGAAGGCGAGTGGAGGTGTCCGCACTTGGGACGTTGCAGTGGCGATGGTGGATGCAGGAGCCAGTCGCATCGGCACGTCGTCGACGCGAGCGATCTTGTCCTGACGAGCAAGAGGCTCGTTCGACCAATAATATTTCAGTGATGTTGCGCAGAGCCTTCGTCGTTGCCGCGGTCTTGGCATTGTCGGGCCCGGTCACCTCGATGCTCGCCTACGCCGGACCTTCGGACAGCCAGTCGTTCATGTCGGACGTGCTCACCCTTCCCACCAAGTCGGGGGAAGGCCGACGTGTCGTGTACTCGATCGCTCGTCAACGAGTGTGGGTAGTGAACAAGAACGACCAGGTCGTTCGTACGTTCCTCGTCTCTGGCAAGCGCGATCGTCCGGCAAAAGGGACGTATCGCGTGTTCAGTCAGTCACCCGAGTCGTTCAGTCCTCTCGAACAAGGCATGACCTTCCGCTACATGACGCGATTCGCCAAGGGCCTCAACGGCATCAACATTGGTTTCCACGAAATCCCAAGGAAGAACGGCGAGCCGATGCAGACCGAAAGCCAGCTCGGCACCCCGCAAGGAAGTGGATGTTTGCGGTCGGCGACGGCAGATGCCTCGTTCATCTACCGCTGGGCCAAGCCCGGCACCCAAGTGGTGGTGGTGTCGTAGGCGGCGTTCCCTTAGAACCGTGCCATTTCGGTCTTCAGCAGATCGAGACCGAGATTGCCCAAGTTGAGGCCGTGTGCGTGCCACGCGCGCAGGTCGAACTTCGTACCGTGCTTTTGTTTGGCTTGATCGCGCAAGTCGAGCCACACTCGCTCGCCGAGTTTGTAGGAGATGGCCTGGGCCGGCCAACCGAGATAGCGATCGATCTCTGAACGATTGAACTCCGCATCACTGGACGAACGTGCGGTGAGGAACTCGAGCATCAACTCGGGAGTCCACTGCTCACCCGGGTGCCAGTTGGAATCCTTCGGGATCGGCAGACCACAGTGCACGCCGGTGTCGATGACCACTCGTGCAGCACGGAAGGCCTGTGCATAGAGGTAGCCGAGCCGGAATTCGTTGTTCTTGAAGAATCCGAACTCATCCATCAGCCGTTCCGCATACAAAGCCCAACCTTCGCCGTGTCCAGAGACGAACGTGTTGCGCTGGAACCGCGACAACTTGGACGAATTGATGGTCGCTGTCGCGACCTGCAGGTGGTGGCCAGGCACACCTTCGTGGTAAGCCGTCGTCGGTTCGCTCCACTTGGGGAACATGGTGCGTCCATTGGCGGGATACCACGTACGTCCGGGGCGACTGAGATCCTCACTCGGACCCGTGTAGTACATCGCGGCTGCCCCACCCGGGGGCGAGATCATCGCTTCGCACGAGCGAATTTGCTGGGGGATGTCGAAGTGCTCGTTGGTGATCAAGAAGTCGCGCGCCTCGTCCATGATCTCCTGCAGCCAACTGCGTAGGTTGCCCTCGCCTTGAATGGCGCGTGCCGGATCGGTGTCGAGCAGGTGGCGTACTTCCGCGGGGGTCGCACCAGGCTTGATCTCGTTCGACACGCGGGCAATTTCTGCATCGAGTCGCATCGTTTCGTGCCAGCCCCATTTGTAGGCGTCCTGTGCAGCGATCGACATGCCGAGGTATCGACGACGGGCGAGCGCGTGTCGTTCGGGACCCACACCATCCCGCGGGTCTGCCTTCGGCGCGTATTCCTTGCGCAAGAACTCGGCCGTCTCGGCGAGAGCCAATGATGCACGCTTTGCCTCGTCGCGCAGCTTGTCGATCGGCGCACCCGAAATCGACGCTGCTTGCTCGACGAAAGAAGTGAAGAAACCTGGATTGTTCGGGTTCCCCGCCCACCCCTCGAGTTGCTCTGCGAGGGCGAGGGCTTGACGCTTTGGTGCCACTACGTTCTTGGCGGCGCCGAGGGCCCATGACTCGCGCATGCCCGCAAACGCTTGCGGCACTGCAGACATGCGCTCCGCAATCGTCGACCACTGTTCGGCCGTGTCCGTGGGCATCAAGTCGAAGATCGATCGGGCGGCATCCACATCGCCAGCACTCACGCGGATCGACCTGAGGTGTTCACCTGCGGCGTATTCCTGGGCACTCAATTCGAGCGATTCACGGAGCACGCCAGCGGCCAGACGGTCAGCATCACTCGAGGTGTCGAGTGAGTTCAGTTGGTCGAGGGTGACGCGGTCGAGTTGGGCGCGCGCTTCATGCCCTGCGGGGCTGAAGTCGGTCATCTCGTGGTCGTGTCCGGCAATACCGAGGTAGGTGGCGGTGCCGGGGTCGAGCGCCGCCTGCTTTTCGATGTACTGATCGGACAGTGCATAGACGGAAGAAGTCATGACGTCACCTTATTGCCCGTTACGTGGTGCTGTCCTCGAGATGGCGAGTCACTTTGCCCACCAACATGGTTTTCGTTGCTTCGTCGACATGCAAGTAAATGCGCAGGAGCGTGCGACCACGGCCGTGACGCACATGTGGTCCGAGCATGTACTGCTTTCCGTTGTGGGTGATCGTGTAGTCGGTGCCGTACTTTTGCTCGGCGCTTTTACTGATTCCTGCCTCGTAGTCGAGGCCCAGTTCGTCACGCAGGTACGACTTCAATCCGGCCGCAGGGAAGCGGTCGGCGCGCCATTCAGCGACGGCAGTATCCAAGTTCTTGAGGATGGAGAACACCTTGCGCGGTAGTGGGCCCTGCAGTTTGTCGGCAGTTTCCAGTGCACTGCGAGCAAAGACGAGGTGGCGACACTCTCGCTGGGCGCGCGCCACGGCATCGAGTACGCGAGGCATGGCGCGTTCGGGTGCCACTCGCGCAAGTTCGGTGTCGAGGTCATGTAGTTCGATTGCCAGATCGGCCAACGTGTTACGAAGGAGCGACACTTCCTGGTCCCGCGCCTCGACGGTCTCGGCCAATTCGTCACGTTCGAGTTCTGCTTCTTCGAGTTCCTGGTCGAGCAAGTCAATGTGCTGGCGTTGTTCATCGATCTGCTGTCGTAATTGATCGAGTTCCTCGGTTGAAGGAGACGAAGGAGTGACCACGATCGTTCGTGGTGCAGGTTCTGTGATCCGAGGAGTAGGTCTACCGAGAAGTTGCACAACGGGTTCGGGTTGGCCCGCAGCGGCATCCAGGATCGGTCCGAGGATTTGCTCCTTCGACGGTTGTGAAGTGTGGAGGGTGAACGGTTGCACACCCCGCGGCCACAGGACGGTGACGTAATTGGTGGAGAGAATCGGTGCCGCGCAGTAGTCATTGAACGCCGCAAGAGCCTTCTCGTCGGTGAGGTGTGCCACCACCGCTACGCCTACGAGGTCTGCGGCAAGCCCTCCGGTGAGTGTGGTGTCTGGCTCACGCCCCTTGACGAACTCGACGATGATCGGCAGACGTCGGGCTGGTGCGTCGCGGAAATCCGCAGCAAGTGCCTGTCCATCGAGTTCGCTCGAGACATGGCGCACCTTGCCGTCGACCCGCCGTTCGGCGTCGTACACCTCGAGCACATTGCTCATTGCGCCCACCAGTCCGAGCACTGGTTTTGGTGGGAGCGCAGCCCTACGTTTGGGCAGTACGGAGTTGTTGGCCGGAACGAATCGTTCGCGAAGGTCGAACACCAGCTGGCCGGACAAAGGCGCCAAGGTGATCAGGATCGAATCGACTCCGCTCGGTTGAGTGTTCAAGATTTCTGCGCGGTAGACGTCGTCTTCGCCGAGCGGTCGCACTCGCACCCGGATGTTCGCGGGAAGTCGGTCGACGGGGAAGTTCTTTTCGAGCCATTCGCCGATGACTGACGCACAATGAGCCTTCGTCTGGTTCGTCCACTTCTTCGTGGAGAGGGTGACGGCGAATGTGCACTGCATTGACGATCACGCTAACGAGGGAAACCCATGCGACACACCGCCCAGCCGTAGTGTTGCCGCGTGGATTGGCTGGATCTTTTCAGTGCGTGGTGCATCGCTCTTTCCTGCACGTTCACCATTCCGCAAGCCTGGAGGGTGGTTCGACGTAACACGGTCGAGGGTGTGGCCATTCTGAGCCAAATGCAGGGTTTCATCGCCGGTGGCATGTGGGTCGTTTATGGGATTGCGGCATCCAAGCCAGTGATCTCCTTGGGTAATGGGGTGGTGACCGTCGGCATCGGTGTGGTGCTCGTGCAAATGGTGAGGCTCGATGTGCTCTCGAAGACGCAACTGGTGTGCGTTCTCCTGGGCGTTTACGGCTTCTCGATCGTCATACAATCCTTCAGCCTCAATGCACTTGGTGCTATCGCCGGCGTGATTGGAAGTACGGGCATCATCCCGCAGTTCTGGAAGGCCGCGCGACAATCTCATTTGAAGGGTGTATCCGTAGCAGGGAACATGTTGCTTGCGCTCACCACGGTGTCGTGGGGGATCTACAGCATCTTCATCGATGATCCGCTGCTTGCCGCATCCAATTTCGTGATCGTTCTGCCGGCCCTGTTCATCGCGCTTCGAGCATTGCAGTCGCATCGCAAGTATGGTTCAGAGATAGCGTCCGTCGTATAAGGAGGCATGTGCCTCACGTTCCGGTATTTCATCACGCAACAGGACAATGGCGGCCGCGATGGCGTGGGCGAATCCATGCGATTGCGTTTGCGTGCACCATCCCAGCCGGTGTCATGCTCACCCTCTTGACTCCACCCGGCCTCGCCCGTGCATCAATGCTCGTGTACGTGGCTTCACTGCTCGCCTTGTTCTCCACATCCGCGTCGTACCACCTCTTCACTCGTTCGTACCGTGCTCAGCACACCATGCAGCAACTCGATCACGCGATGGTCTTCGTGCTGATCGCTGGCACCTACACGCCGGTCTGTCTACTGGCTCTCCCTGTCTCAATTGGCGTTCCCTTCCTCATTGCCATTTGGAGTGCAGCAGCGATCGGCATGGGTCTCAAGTTCACACGCAAGGCTCGCAAGACTGCGGCTGCGCTCTATCTGGTCATCGGATGGGCGGTGCTTGCCGTGGTGCCGTGGGTATACCGACACGCGGGCTTCACCAGCCTGCTGCTCTTCGCGCTGGGGGGCGTGGCCTACACGATCGGCGCCGTGCTGTTCTTCTTGGAGCGACCACGACTCGTGCCGCACGTCTTCGGCTATCACGAGGTGTGGCACGTGTTCACGGTGGTGGCTGGCGTGTTGCAGTTCGCGGCCATGGGTGTGCTCGTGGCAAACGTCGCGTGACCATCGAGCACCAAATCGATGCCAATATGAATGACGATGAGTTCGGCCCCCTCCAAGCGCCGCGCTGACATCGAAGGCCTTCGGGCGGTAGCCGTGGCGTTGGTGGTGCTCTATCACGCCGGGGCAACGTTCGTCTCGGGCGGCTTCGTCGGCGTGGACGTCTTCTTCGTCATCTCTGGCTTTCTCATCACCAATCTCCTCGTCGAGGAAGCCGATCGCTTCGATCAGGTGAGCCTGCGCAATTTCTGGGCGAGACGGATGCGTCGACTCTTGCCCATGTCTCTGCTCGTCGTCGTGGTGACGGTGGTGGCTGGACTCGTCATGCTCGAGCCCGGCCGAATTCGCGAACTCACCACGGTGGCCCTCGGTGGCATCGGGTTTTCCACCAACTTCGTCCTCTACTACACGAGCAGCGAGTACTTGCTCGGCGTCACCCCGCCATCTCCGCTACAGCACTATTGGTCGCTCGCGGTGGAGGAGCAGTTCTACCTCGTGTGGCCGCTCGTCATCTTCCTGGTGATCCATCGTTCGAAGAAGCAGTGGCGAAAGTGGCTCGGACGAATCGTCGTCGTGTCCGTGGTCGCATCATTCGTCACCGGAGTGGTGATGACACCAGACAATCCTGGCGGCGCGTACTACCTGCCGCAGGCGCGCGTTTGGGAGATCCTCGTTGGTGCTGGACTCGCGTTGTACGGGTCTCGCGTGCGTGAGATCCCAGAACCCTTGCGGGCAGGTGCCGGTTGGGTGGGCATGGCCGCCATCGTCGGCTCGGCA
>JBJTFU010000125.1:0-3431 GCA_046093585.1 Ilumatobacteraceae bacterium
CTTCGTCGACGAGATCGACTCGATCGGCCGCAAGCGCGGCGCCGGACTCGGTGGCGGTCACGACGAGCGCGAGCAGACGCTCAACCAAATGCTCGCCGAGATGGACGGCTTCGAGGCCACCGAGGGCATCGTGGTGATGGCTGCGACCAACCGCCCCGACATCCTCGATCCCGCCCTGTTGCGTCCGGGCCGCTTCGATCGTCAGATCATCGTGCCGCTCCCCGAAGTGGAGGAGCGCTTGGCGATCCTCAAGGTGCACTCGACGGGTAAGCGCATGGGCAACGACGTCGATCTCGACACGATGGCCAAGGCCACGCCCGGAATGAGCGGCGCCGACCTCGCCAACCTCGTCAACGAGGCGGCATTGTTCGCCGTTCGCCGAGGCTCGACGCACATCGAGCGCATCGACTTCGAGAACGCGCGCGATCGAGTCGTGCTTGGCGCCAGTCGCGAGAGCCTGATCCTGACCGCCGAGGAGAAGCGCGCCACCGCCTACCACGAGGGTGGTCACGCCGTGCTCGCCACGGTGCTCCCGCACTCCGACCCGCTGCACAAGGTGACGATCCTCCCCCGCGGCATGGCTCTCGGCGTCACGTGGACGTTGCCCGAGGAGCGTCACACCTATTCGCGCGAGTACTTCGAAGACGTCATCTGCAAGGCGATGGGTGGACGTGTGGCAGAGATGATCGTGTTCGGTCACCTCAACAGCGGAGCGGCCAACGACCTCGAGCAGTCGACCAACATCGCGCGGCGCATGGTGCGCGAATGGGGTATGAGCGACAAGGTGGGCCCGATGGCTTTCGCTGGACAACAGCAAGTGTTCCTCGGCGAGGATTTGATGACCTCTGGTCGCGAGTACTCCGACGAGACGGCACGCCTCATCGACGAAGAGATCAGCCGCATCCTGCACGAGCAGGAACAGCGCGCTCGAGTGTTGCTGGAGAAGCACCGCAAGGGGCTCGATCTCGTGGCTCAGGCACTCCTCGATCAGGAGACGATCGACGGTGCGCTCGTGTCGCGACTCGTGCAGCAGGGGCTCGGTGAGCCCGAGAAAGTGAGCGAGCGCTCACCCAAGTTCTAGTGAGCGAGAGCTCACCCAAGTTCTAGTGAGCGAGCGCTCACCCAAGTTCTAGTGAGCGAGCGCTCACCGAAGCGCTAGCTCGTATCGGCTTCCTCGCCACAACGCTCGAACTCGACGCCATCGCGCATCCTCGCCAGTGCGGCCCACAGGTCGGTGGCACTCACCGGCCCGACGAACCCGGCACGCACCACGCCGAGCGAGTCGGCGAACACGGTGCACGGCACGGAGTCAATCGCGTACTTCCGATGGAGATCGCGTCGTGCGCCGTACTCGACGACGTGCACGCCGACGTTGCGCGACTCGAGCACGCGGAGTTTGCCCTCCATCTCGCTACAGGTCGTGCACGTGGCCGACGTGAAGGCCACCGCCAGCCAGTCGCGCCGATCGGCGAAGTCGTCTCGATCGATCTGCGTGGGGTGCAGGTGACCGACCTGCGTTGGCGCCACCTCGGTGCGACGCTTGACGAACGCACCGACACCCATCGCCAACACTGCCGTGCCCACGACGATCAATACCCGGATCACTGGATCTCCATCGGCAGTACCGGCATCGCCAGGGCAGTCGTGCGACCGACGAGCTCTCCTCCACGTGACAACATGCGCTGCACGACGACCGGCTGATCCGAGCGCACCACCACTTGGGCTGCCGACAGTGACGGCGGGATCGCCACCCCCGCGAGCGAGCCAGGTCCGATCACGATCGACTCGAGCCCTGGCACCGGAACGAGTCCTGCCGGACCGACTTGCTCGACGAAGAGCGATGCCTCGGACGGTGTCGCGTTGAGTACGACGAGTCCGTCCTCGAGTCCTGGGGCCACCCCCGAGGGCGCGACCCACACGTTGCTCAGCGCATCACCCGGAGTACCGAGCACGACCGATGTCCCGACCTTGTCCCCCACCCGACGCGTGATCACCTGTTCCACCACCACTCCACGATCGTCGCCCGAGAGGTCGTCGAGGACGGAGACGTTGATGCCGTACCTTCCCGCAGGAAGCGTCGGCAACTGAGCCGTGTCGATCAAGGTGACTCGCCCCGCCGGAGCGGTGACGACCAGCGGTTCGATCACCGTGGTCCCGTCGACGGGCAAGAACACCACGTTCAACTGGCGATCGACGTCCCACGGGTTGTACACCACCAACTGTTCCGTCGACCAATCCAACTTCTCGCCGTCGGCAAACCACCACTCGGTGGCGTCGCCCATCGATCCGAGATTCATCACGTAACCGAGCCGTCCTTGACCGAGGTAATGCTGGGACCGACCGACGACGACGTTGCCCGACTTGGCCCGCACGGACACGGCGAGTACCGGCTCGTTGCGCGCACCCTGTTCGGCGAGCGAAATCGACAACACCGATCGCGGCGCGACTACGAGCCCCTGGAGGTTGCCCGGTTCGCGCAGCGAGTCCTTGGTGGTGAAGGTGACGTTGACGACGCTCGCATCACTGAACGGATTGCTGATCCCGATGCTCTCGAGGCTGTCGGCCGCAGTGAAACCATCCGCGAAGTGCCACTCGTTGGCCGTGGTCGTCGTGCACGGCACCACGGACCGCCCCGCCGGATGGTTGATCACTTGTTCGACGGAGCCCGAAGCACCGAGGATCTCCACGATCGTGGCCACGAACGGCGAGGACACGCCTCCCGTCGCCTCCACCTCCAGGCTGGCGAGGGCCGGAATCACCACGGACTGGGTCACCGGTTCGACCGCACTCCCCAGGTGCGACACCGTGGCAGACATGTCCTGCGATCCGGAATTGGCGAGGACCAACTGACTCGTGATCGTTCCGTCGTTGCCCGGCACTCCCGGACAGAACCACGTCGATGCGACCGTCTCGCCAGCAGTGAGGGAAGGAATCGGCACTCTGCCCCGGACGGGTGGAGCGTCTTGCGCCTCGGGCGACACACGTGCATCGACGATCACGAGTGCGGCACCCACCGCCACCGCCACCAGAGCCATGACGACCTGGCGCACCCGCATGTGCTCCCTCGAGACGACCGGCTCGTTCATGATCGTTCCGTCGTCTCGTTCATCGACAACACCACGTCTTCACTCTCCAACAAGTTCACACGGCGAGACACGCGCATCAGCGAGCGTCGCCGGAACCGGCCGATGTCCCCGATCGCGAGCCCTGCGAGCACCCACATGACCAACTGCACCAACACCACGAGGAGGTGGAACCACGGCGTACGCAACTCCAACCGAGCCAACCCCGCAACCGGGGAGTCGAACGCCATCGTGCCGCCGAAGGCCACCCTCGACTGGACGTCGATACCCCCGACGTTCAGCACCACCGAATCGGAGTGCGGTGCAGCGAAGTGGACGGTGCCTTCTTCCACGAACGACGGATCACCG
>JBJTFU010000126.1:0-15326 GCA_046093585.1 Ilumatobacteraceae bacterium
GCACCTCGATCATCTGGATCGTTCCGATCGCGGCTTCCTCGCCCTTGTTCCCGGCACCATCTCCGGCCCGCGCGACGGCCTGCTCCACGTTCTCCACGGTGAGCACGGCGAAGCCGATCGGCATTCCCGTCTCCAGTTGGATGGCCACGATCGAGTCGGCACAGGGGCCAGCCACGTATTCGAAGTGGGCCGTCTCGCCGCGGATCACTGCACCGAGTGTGACGATCCCGTCGTACTTGCCGCTCGTGGCCATCGCCTTGGCGGCGACGGGAATCTCATAGGCACCCGGCACCCAGGCCACATCGATCGCGTCGTCGCTCACCCCGCAGTGGGCGAGCCCGCGCCGAGCACCAGCGAGCAACTTCTCCACGATGAAATCGTTGAACCGCGAGCAGACGATTCCGATCCGCATCCCACTCCCCGAACCGCTTCCCTCGAACGTGCTCATCATGCTTCTCCCGTTTGTTTGTCGAAGAGGTGTCCCATGCGCTCGCGCTTGGTGCGCAAGTAGGCCGCGTTCTCCGGAGTTTCGCCGAATGCGAGGGGGATTCGCTCCACGATCTCGAGTCCGTAGCCAGCGATGCCACCGTACTTGGCTGGGTTGTTCGTCATCAGCCGTAGTTGGCGCACGCCGAGATCCGCGAGGATCTGCGCACCGATGCCGTACTCGCGGTTGTCGACCGGAAGGCCGAGCCTGGTGTTGGCGTCCACCGTGTCGTAGCCCTCTTCCTGCAACGAGTAAGCGCGGATCTTGTGTCCGATCCCGATGCCGCGACCCTCGTGGCCGCGGAGATACACCACCACACCGCGTCCTTCGCGCTCGATCAGACTCATCGCCGCAGAAAGTTGTGGTCCGCAGTCGCACCTGCGGCTGGCGAACACGTCGCCGGTGAGGCATTCGCTGTGCACTCGCGTGAGGACGGGCTCGTCCGTGGAGACGTCGCCCTTGACGAACGCCAGGTGTTCGATGCCGTCGACCGTGCTGCGGTAGGCGTGCGTGGTGAACTGTCCCCAGTCCGTCGGCACGTGGGCAGTGGCGATTCGCTCGACGAACTGCTCGTGATGTCGGCGGTAGTTGATCAGGTCGGCGATCGACGAGAGCAGGAGTCCGTGTTCGGCACAGAACTTCTGGAGATCCGCAAGACGAGCCATCGTGCCGTCGTCGTTTTGGATCTCGCAGATGATCCCCGCCGGTTCGCACCCGGCGAGACGGGCCAGATCGACCGCGGCCTCCGTGTGGCCGGCGCGCTTGAGCACTCCGCCCTCGCGGGCGCGCAGCGGGAAGATGTGGCCGGGTCGGGCGAAATCGGCGTGACCCACCGTGGGGTCGGCGAGTGCCCGCAGGGTGGCCGCCCGGTCGGCGGCGGAGATACCCGTCGTCGTGCCCTCCAACAGGTCGACAGAGACGGTAAATGCGGTGCGGTGGCTCTCGGTGTTGTGGTCCACCATCAGCGGCAGGCGCAGGTCGTCGCAGCGCTCACCGGTGAGCGGTGCCACCACCACGCCCGAGGTGTGACGGACGATGAAGGCGATCTTCTCGGGGGTGGCGAACTGTGCCGCCATGATCAGGTCGCCCTCGTTCTCGCGGTCCTCGTCGTCGACCATCACGACCATCTCGCCGCGACCGATCGCGGCGATCACGTCCTCGATGGGGGACAACTGGATGGATTGTTTGGCATTCATGCGTTGCTCGTTTCATTGCGGAGAGGTTCGATGATCACTTCGAGGTCGTTGCCGAGTGGTCGCACCGAGACGAATCGGCCCCGCCACAGGTCGGCGATCGTGGCGATCGCCTCACCAGCGAAAGGGCCGGGTGCATCGCCACCACCGGCGATCGTCGGAGCGAGATGGAACACGTACTGGTCGACCAGTCGCTCGTCGTGGAACGAACGCAACACGCGTGGTCCGCCTTCGACGAGGAGTTGCAGTACGCCTTCTCCACCGAGCGTGTCGAGGAGGTTGGGCAGTGAATCCGTCCACTCGAGGCACGGGTGCACCTTGGCGTCGCGCGGTGCACTGCCGAGCACCACGCGGCGGGGGGAGGGGCCGTCGACGTGACGTGTGGTGAGTTCGGGATCGTCCGCGCGCACGGTGCCAGCGCCAACGAGGATTGCGTCACTCTCTGCACGCAACTGATGGACTCGCTGCCGGGCGACGTCGCCCGTGATCCATCGGCTGGATCCGTCGCGCGCAGCGATGCGCCCGTCGATCGTCATCGCCATCTTCGCCACCACCCAGGGTTTCCCCGTCGATCGATGGTGGAGGTACGGGGCGAGTTGGTGCTGCACCTCGTTCGCGAGGACACCGACTTCGACGTCGATACCCGCTCGCTCGAGCGCGGCGATGCCGCTGCCGCTCACCCGATGATCGGGATCGCGCAGACCGACGACCACACGTGCGATGCCGCGGGCGACGATCGCTTCGGCGCACGGTGGCGTGCGACCGTGGTGACTGCAGGGCTCGAGAGTCGAGTACAACGTGGCCCCGACCGTGCGATCACCGGCATGGTCCATCGCCACGATCTCGGCGTGCGCGTTGCCGGGGGAACGGGTGGCACCGGTGAAGTGCGATCCATCGGCGGTGACGACCACTGCTCCCACCCACGGGTTGGGACGGCTCACGAGACGTGCACTCGCGGCGCAGTCGATCGCCATCTGCATCCACTCCGTGTCGGACATCTCTCACCCCCTCATCTACCGAACTCACCTACCGAGCGCTTGCTCAAGCGTGGCAGACGAAGCGGGAGAAGGAATGCGTGCGCGGACGCACGAACTCCGTTCAGGCCCTTGCTTCCATCCGGACTTTTACCGTCGGCTCCGGAATCTCACCGGATCGGCTCCCCAATTGCTCAGGGAGTTCGCGGGCTGTACCGCCGGTCGGGACTTACACCCAACCCCGCAAGAACATTCACAGCGTTATGACATCCCCAAGGCTATTGCCCGCCTGCGCCGCGTCCACTCTCCGGGTTTCGGCCCAGGACACGCCGATCACGCCCAGCAAAATCAATGCAGCGCCGACCAACTGCCCCCCGCTCATCGACTCGTTCAACAGGAACAGTGAATTGACGATCGTCACCGGCACCTCGAAGGTTTGGAGGATGGAGCTGCGTGACGCGCCGATGCGATTCATGCCCGCGAAGAACAGCCCCATCCCGAAGATCGTGCCGACGACCGCGATCTCGACGGTGCTCCACACCACCGCACTCGTCCACGGAAACGTGGTCGGCATGCCCGGAGGGTCGAGTAGCCATACCGCGACGAACGAGAATGCCGCACCCGTGAGCACGAACCACAGCCCGGTGATCACGTCGGTCTTCGGCATCACCTTGCCTCCGAGCACGCTGTACACCGCATAGACGATCGCTCCCGAAACGATGAAGATGACGCCGCTCACCTCACTGCCCGAGACGCCGCTCACGGTGAGCACCACACCGAGCAGGGTGGTGCTCAGGCACGTCCACACCACCAGATCTGGTCTGTGTTGGTAGAGCAACCATCCGAGCAACACGACGACCATCGGATAGAAGAAGAAGATCGCCATCGCCAGACCACTCGGCATGCGATCGAGGGCGTTGAACACGCACACGCTGTTGAGGTACAAACCGATTGCGCCGAGGAGGAACAATCGAATCGCCACGGGGGCCTTCGGCCAATCGCCGAAACCGACCCGGGCAAACCGAATCGCGAGCAGGATCGCCGAGGCGATCACGTAGCGCCCGGTCATCAATCCGTAGGGGTCTGCGCCGTTGTCGTAGGCGATGTGTACGAAGAAGTTGTTGAAGCCGTACAGCGTCGCGCTCGAGAGCGCGAGCAGCACCCCGGCGAGGTGGAGGTTCTTCTTCATTCGTGAGGTGGAGTCGAGTTCGACTTGTCACGTGCGACGACGGCGCGGGCGATACGCACACCGATCACGACGAGCGCCGCAATCAATACGCCGAAGGTGGCCAACTGCATGGCTCCACCACGGTCACCCGACTCCACGGGCTCGCGACCACATCCCGGCTTCGGCAGTAGGCCCACGCATTGCTCGAGCGACGGGTTGATGTCCTCGTCCGTGTCGATCGAGTTGCCAGTGATCACGTGAGTCATCGTCGCACTTCCTGCGGGAGGGAACCCCTCTTCTCTACTACAGTCACGGCGGGTGAGCGCCGAATCGCACGCCCGAGTTCGCAACGACGCCCACGCCACGGTGATCGTCGTCGACTTCGGCGCCCAGTACGCCCAACTGATCGCGCGGCGCATTCGCGAGTCGCAGGTCTATTCGATGGTGGTGCGGTCGTCGATCAGCGCCGCGGAAGTTGCTGCCATCGCACCGCGGGCCATCGTGTTGTCGGGCGGGCCGGCCAGCGTGCACGCGGAGGGCGCGGTGTTGCTCGACCCGGAGATCTACGAACTCGGCGTTCCCATCCTCGGCATTTGCTACGGCAGCCAACTCATCGCCCAGCAGTTGGGTGGCGTGGTCTCCCGCGGTGGGCGCGGCGAATACGGGCGCACCGAGATGCGCCTCACGTCCTCGTCATCGTTGGTCGGGCTGCAGGCCGGCGAATCCACCCCGGTGTGGATGAGCCACTTCGACGCGGTGCAGGAATTGCCGCCCGGATTCGTCGGCACGGCGAGCACCGCCGATGCGCCGTTCGCGGTGATCGAGAATCCGAGCCGTCGGGTGTGGGGCGTGCAGTTCCACCCGGAGGTGGTGCACACCCCGTGCGGCAAGCAGGTGCTCGAGACGTTCCTCCACGACTTCGCCGGGATCGACCGCGATTGGACGATGTCGTCGATCATCGACGAACAAGTGGCGCGGGTTCGTGAACGGGTGGGCGAGGGCCGTGCGATCTGCGGGTTGTCGGGCGGCGTCGACTCGGCAGTGGCCGCCGCGCTCGTGCATCGCGCCATCGGTAATCGACTCACGTGCGTGTACGTCGATACCGGCCTGATGCGCAAAGGCGAGAGCGAACAAGTGGTCGAGACATTCCGTCGACACATGGGGATGGATCTGATCCACGTCGAGGCGGGCGATCGGTTCCTTGCCGCGCTTCGTGGCGTCACCGAGCCGGAGGCGAAGCGCAAGACGATCGGCGAGACCTTCGTGCGCATCTTCGAGGAGAACACGGGCGGCATCGTGGATGCGGAGTTCCTCGTGCAAGGCACGTTGTATCCCGATGTCATCGAGAGCGGTGGTCACGACGGCAAGGCGGCGGTGATCAAGAGCCATCACAACGTGGGTGGGCTGCCCGAGGACATGCGCCTGCGCCTCGTCGAACCGCTGCGCGACCTGTTCAAGGACGAGGTGCGTGCACTCGGTAGTGAACTCGGTCTGCCGGACGAGATCGTGTGGCGCCAACCGTTCCCCGGTCCCGGTCTCGGCGTACGGATCATCGGCGAGGTGACGAGCGAGCGCGTGAGACTGCTCCAGGACGCCGACGCGATCGTTCGTGAGGAGATCGACCGTGCTGGTCTCACTCGGGAGATCTGGCAGGCCTTCGCCGTATTGGCCGACATTCGTTCGGTGGGGGTGATGGGCGACGAACGCACCTACGGTCACCCGATCATCCTGCGGGCGGTGACGAGTGAGGACGCGATGACCGCGGACTGGGCGCGGCTCCCGTACGACCTGCTCGAGCGGATCTCCTCGCGGGTGATCAATGAGGTGCCGGGGATCAACCGGGTGGTCTATGACGTCACCTCCAAGCCACCGGGCACGATCGAGTGGGAATAGGCCCGGAGCGGCTGTTTCAAGCAGTATTTGTTGGGTTCTGGGCTCGACTGAAACACAATCGTAATAATCAGTAGGCTGTGGGGATCATGATCCG
The DNA here is from genome assembly GCA_046093585.1 of Ilumatobacteraceae bacterium. Classification (GTDB taxonomy): domain Bacteria; phylum Actinomycetota; class Acidimicrobiia; order Acidimicrobiales; family Ilumatobacteraceae; genus UBA3006. The sequence continues at coordinate 5,810 of JBJTFU010000126.1, forward strand.
CCGCGCCAGTGGGCGAAGACGTGCATCCCGAATCGTTGCCGGGGCGCTAGCGGTTGTCCTGTTTGCCGGGACCTCGGTCGAGGCTGCCCGGGTCGGCACCGGCTCGTCGAACGACCAGCAACGCCGGGTGAACCAGATCATCAACGAACTCGACCGCCTCGGCGAGCAGATCGACGCGATGGCGGAGACCTACGCGCTCGCCGTGAACGACATGGAAGACCTCCAGGTGGAGATTGCCGGCACGGAGAAGCGCATCGCCGAGAAGGAAGTGGAACTCGCCGCAATGCAGGCCGAGATGAAGGACGTGGCATTGAAGTCACTGATTCGCGGTGGGTCGACCAACAGCCTGTCGACCATCCTCAGTTCGACGAATTCGCTCTCCGACATCGTGCGCAAGCGTTACCTCACGTCGTCGGCGCTGAACACGGGCGTGGGTAACGCCGACGCGCTGCAGGGAGTGATCGACGAGTTGGCCAAGGAGCGCGCCAAGCTCGAGCGGCAACGAAGCAGGGCCGAGCAGGTGGCGGACTACGCCGCTGCCCGGTTGTCCGCCGCAGAAGCACTCGCCGCCGAGTACGAGGCGCGACAGGCTGCAGCAGAACTGGAGCTCGGTCAGTTGCTGCGCTCAGAACGCCAGCGTCGCGAACAGGCCGCGCTCGAGGCAGCACAAGCCGAGGCCGCTCGATTCAAGGGCAGCAAGTTCGCCAACGTGGCACCACCATCGTCGAAGGCGGGTGTCGCCATCCGCGCTGCGCTCAATCAACTCGGTGTTCGGTATCGCTTCGGCGCCAAGTCACCCGGTTCGGCATTCGACTGTTCGGGCCTCACCTCGTATGCGTGGGGCGTGGCGGGTGTCGGTATTCCGCGCACCTCGCGCACGCAGTACGCCGGTCTGAACCGAATTCCGACTGCCGCCATTCAGCCCGGCGACTTGATCTTCTCCGGCTACCCGATCCATCACGTGGCGATGTATCTGGGCAACGGGCAGATGGTGCACGCGCCGCGGACCGGCGACGTGGTGAAGGTGTCGGCCGTGTACTGGTCGCGTGTCGTGGGAGTGGCGCGGCCCCGTTGATCGAGCCGCCACTACGGTGTGGCGATGGCGATACACGAATGGGTCAAGGGTTCGTTCAGCGATCGGGGCATCACGCACGACGTCTACCGACGCGGTAGCGGACCCGGCGTGATCGTCGTCCACGAGATTCCTGGCATCACCCCGCGCGTGTTGGAGTTCGCCGAAGAAGTGGTGGCGCGCGGGTTCACCGTGATGATGCCGCTGCTCGTCGGCGGGGTGGGCAAGCCGCCGAGTGGGGGCTACATCGCTGGGTCCATGGGCAAGGTGTGCATCTCACGTGAGTTCACCTCGATGGCCACGGGCAAGCGTTCGCCGGTGGTGGATTGGCTGCGTGCGCTCGCCAGGAACCTCCACGGTGAGGTCGGTGGACCGGGAGTGGGCGCAGTGGGGATGTGCTTCAGCGGCGGCTTCGCCCTCGGCATGATGCTCGACGACGTGATGGTGGCGCCGGTGTTGTCGCAGCCGTCGTTGCCGTTCGCCGTCGGTGCCAAACGTGCGGCCGACCTCGGGCTCTCGAGCGCGGACTTGGAGGCGGTGCGCAAGCGTGCCGAGGCGGGTTGTCAGGTGCTCGGGTTGCGCTTCACGGAGGACAAACTCGTCGGCAGACGATTCGACTCGTTGCGCGAGTTGCTCGGCGATGCTTTCGTCGCAGTCGAGTTCGAGTCGACTGCCAAGAGCGATCACTCCGTGCTCACCGAGCAGCGTCGTGAGACCGGGGTGACTGCGGTGCTCGAGTTCTTCGAGCGTCGTTTGAAGAACTAGTTCTCCCGCTTCACCGCGTACTGCGGGTCGCGGAACGACTTCAGCGCGGCGGCCATGCCCTTCGACGAATTCACGATCAGGTGTCGGGCCAGGCGCCCCTTGGCGGCCTTGGCGTCGTGTCCACCGGCCTTGCCACTGCGTTCGAACAGACCGATCCGCAGGTACTCGCCGACCATGTCTTCGTCGATCTCGATCGCCTTGCGGTGCTCGAGCGGCAGGAGGTCGACCACGACGAGGCCGCGCGCGTAGGTGTTCAAGGCAGTGCTCACCGTCTCGCGCCACCATCCGGCCATGGTGCCGAACGGCTTCAGTCGCGCGCCCATCTTCAGGCGGTAGTCGGGGATGGGGTCGTCGGCGCGAACGAGTCCGAGCAAACCCGACACGATGACGATCGACGACAGTGCACGGGTTCGTTGCGCCGCGGTCAGCGATGCAATGTCGAGGTGGTCCCACACCACGCCGGTGTATCGCTGCCAAGCGGGAAGCACGGGTGCCCCCTGCAGATGGGCATTCGCCTGACGGGCACGTGCGAGGTGATCTCCCTTCACGCCGAGCAAGGCGGCATCACCGCCATCGGCCTGTTTCAATGCGCCGACGATCGCCGCGCGCGGAGCACCAAGCGCCCGACCAAATGTGCCGCTCGCGGGCGACCATTTCTTCGTCGTGCTCTTCACTCCGCCTTCGGCCTTGCCCTCGGAAGGGGGGAGCAGGAGAACGAACTGGGGACCACTCACGACAGGAGAGTTTGCCTTACCCATGGGTAATCTTGGGTCATGACCGAGGTAGCGCCCGTTTCGAGTTGGGAAACCGATTTCGATCACGCCCATCCCGACTACAACGCCAACGCCCACGAGATTTGGGATCAACTGCGTGGCAAGTGCCCGGTGGCGCACACCGAGCGTTACGGCGGCACGTGGTTGCCCGTCACGCATGCGGACGTGTCGGCGATCGCCCGCGACACCGAGCACTTCTCCTCCGAGTTGGTGATCGTCGCCAACCGTCCGCCGGAAGACGAGCGCATCATGACCAAGCCGATCGGTCCCGCTCCACCGATCACCTCCGATCCGCCCTTCCATCAGCACGCGCGTCGCGTCTTGTTGCCCGCGTTCTCCCCGCAGGAGATCAACCCGTGGGAAGACGAGGTCCGTCGCTACTGCAACGAGATGATCGACTCGATGGGCGACGCCGACGTCGTGGACGCGGCGGTGCAGTACGCGCAGCACATCCCCGTCAACGTGATCGCGCGGATGATCGGTCTGCCTCTCGAGGACAGCGACTACTTCCGTGAGGCCGTGCACACCGTGCTCGAGAACATCGCAGCAGAAGCCGAAGTCCGCATCGCAGCCGTGCAGGAGGTGTTCCAGTACCTGCTCAAGCACGTGGAGAAGCACCGCGAGGATCCGAAGGATGATCTCATCGGATACCTGCTCAACGCGCAGATCTTCGACCAACCGCTCACCGAGCAGCACGTGGTGGGCACGATCGTTCTCTTGCTGATAGCTGGTATCGACACCACGTGGAGCGCGATCGGCTCCTCGCTGTGGCACCTCGCCGGCAACCAGCACGACTTGGCCCGACTCGTCGCCGAGCCGGAGCTGATGCCGACGGCGATCGAAGAACTGCTCCGCGCCTACGCACCGGTGACGATGGCCCGTGTGGTGGCCAAGGACACCACGATCGGCGAGTGCCCGGTGAAGGAAGGCGACTGGGTGCTGTTGCCGTTCCCGGCCGCCAACCGTGATCCTGCCGAGTTCGAGGACGCCGACAAGGTGATCATCGACCGTGAGTTCAACCGTCATGCGGCATTCGGTCTCGGTATCCACCGTTGCCTGGGTTCCAACTTGGCTCGCCTGGAGTTGCGCGTGGCGGTGGAGGAGTTCATCAAGCGCTTCCCGCGGTTCGAGTTGGCCGACGCCTCGGCCGTCACGTGGAGCCTCGGCCAGGTGCGCGGGCCGCGCAAGTTGCCCGTACGCATTCTCGAGCGCTCCTAACTGGTGACCGAACACCCTGCCTCCCTGGAGGGGCTGAATCCCGACCAATACGACGCGGTCACTCATGCGAGTGGACCGCTGCTCGTGGTGGCTGGCGCGGGTTCGGGAAAGACACGGGTCCTGACGCAGCGCATCGCGTACCTGATCTCGCGTGGTGTGCACCCGATGAACATCCTCGCGATCACGTTCACCAACAAGGCGGCGAGCGAGATGCGCGAGCGCGTGTCGGCGCTCGTTGGTCCAGTGGCGCGGCAGATGTGGGTGAGCACGTTCCACTCCGCGTGCGTGCGCATCCTTCGCGCGCAGGCTGAGCGCATCGACTACCCGAAGACGTTCTCGATCTACGACCAGTCCGACGCCCAACGTCTCGTGGGCTACGTGATCAGGGATCTTGGCCTCGACCCGAAGCGATTCCCCGCCCGCGGCGTGCACGCACGGATCAGTTTGTGGAAGAACGAACTCGTCATCCCACACGACGCTGCACAACGCGCCAACAACTCGATCGATACGAAGTACGTGGACGTGTATCGCGAGTACCAGCGCCGGCTCGAGCGCGCTGGAGCGATGGACTTCGACGACCTGTTGACGAACACGGTGCGCTTGTTCCGTCAGCATCCCGACGTGCTGCGCACGTATCAGGAGCGCTTCCAGCACATCCTGATCGACGAGTACCAGGACACCAACGTCGCCCAGAACGAGATCGTGGTGATGCTCGGCGCGGCGCACCACAACGTCTGCGTGGTGGGCGACACCGACCAATCCGTCTATCGCTTCCGCGGTGCCGACTTCCGCAACATCGTGCGCTTCGAGGAGGAGTTCCCCGAGGTGACGACGGTGGTGCTCGACCAGAACTACCGCAGCACCCAGACGATCCTCGATGCGGCCAACGCCGTGATCACCCACAACGCACAGCGCAAACCGAAGGACCTGTGGACCAACGAAGGTGCGGGCGACAAGATCGTGCGCTACTTCGCCGATGACGAATTCGATGAGGCCAATTGGGTCGTCTCCCAACTGAAGGACGTCCACGATCACGGCCACCGTCGCTGGAGCGATCTCGCGGTGTTCTACCGCACGAATGCCCAGAGCCGCGTGGTGGAAGAGGCGCTCACCTACGGCGGCGTGCCGTACAAGGTGGTGGGCGGCACCAAGTTCTACGACCGTCGCGAAGTGAAGGACGCGCTCGCGTACCTGCGGTTGGCGGCGAACCCGCTCGACGAAGTGAGCATCAAGCGCGTGCTCAACGTGCCGAAGCGTGGCGTGGGCGACACGTCGGTGGCCAAGGTGGATGCCTACGCCAACCAGACGGGAATCTCGTTCGCCCTCGCGCTCCGCCGCGCTCGGGAGTGCGGAGTGACGGGTGCGGGTGTGAAAGGCATCGACACGTTCCATCTGTTGATCGACGGCTGCACGGCGATGCTCGAAGATGGCCCGGGGGCGGTGTTGCGCCACGCCATGGAAGAGAGCGGATACCTCGCCGAATTGGTGGCCGAGGGAACGGTGGAATCCGCCGGCCGCGAGGAGAACATCCTCGAGTTGATCAACGTGGCGAGCGAGTTCACCACCGTGGACGAGTTCCTCGAACAAGTCGCGCTCGTCGCCGACTCGGACGATCTCGACGACGGCAACCACGTCACGCTCATGACGATGCACTCGGCAAAGGGCCTCGAGTTCCCCGTGGTGTTCATCGTCGGTCTCGAAGAGGGTGTGTTCCCGCACTCGCGCGCGCTCAACGACCCCGAAGAACTGGAGGAGGAGCGCCGCCTCGCCTATGTCGGCATCACTCGTGCCCGCGAGAAACTCGTGCTCTCACACGCCTGGAGTCGCAGTCTCTACGGCAACACCCAGTACAACCCGCCGTCGCGTTTCCTGAACGAGATCCCCGAAGAGTTGATCGAGCGCGAGGGCAGTGTCGACTCGGGCATCGACTCCCGGCGTCAAGTGGGTGACGATCGGCGCGAGTTCGTTCGCTCCATGCCCACCCTCGCCCGCGCCACGACTGCAGGACCGCGCACCACGGACACGAGCATGTTCAAGGTGGGCGACGACGTCGAGCACCCCACCTTCGGTGAGGGCATCATCATCGACATTCGTGGCAGCGGCGAGAAGGCGGAGGCGTCGATCCGCTTTCGTCTGGTCGGCACGAAGCACCTCTCGTTGTCGTGGGCTCCGCTGAAGAAGGTCTGAGCGCTATTCGCTGAGGTCGATCAGCAACGTCTCGCGGTTCTCGACGATCGGTCGCACGTCGTCGGGTGGAGCGAGATCGGTCACGTCGAGCACACGACCTTCGCAGTCCTGGAACTGGTGCGTCTCGGCGATCTGGGTGACGAGGCAGTCAGCGGTGCGGTCGGCGGGATACGCGTAGTACACCTGCCAACCCTTGGAGGGATCGTCGCCGAAGTGTTCGATGATGATCGATCGTTCGCCCGTCGCATCGCGCAGGTCGGGGTAGAGCACGGGCCCTGATTCCGCGATCGATTCGGCGATGTCCTCGACGTTGCCGACGACGAACGTCCCGAATTGTGGTGAACGTCCTTGGCCTGCTCGATCGGTGGCCAACTCGGCGAACAACCAGGTCACCCCGAACAGCGCGGCGAAGAAGACGACGCCACCGACCACGGGGACGAGTGCCCGTGCCACCGGGGAGCGAAACGTGGGCAGGCGAAACTTCATCGCCGACCTCCACGATCGTGTCGACGGGGCGGGTTGGTGTCGGTCACGCGTGACAGCGTAGGGTTGCAGGGTTGTGAAACGCCCCTATCGCATCGTCGTGGCCAAGCCGGGTCTGGATGGTCATGATCGGGGTGCCAAGACGATCACGCGCGCGCTGCGCGACCACGGTTTCGAGGTCATCTATACGGGCTTGCACCAGACGCCCGAGCAAGTTGCCGAAACGGCGTTGCAGGAGGATGCCGACGGCGTCGGCCTGTCACTGCTCTCGGGCGCCCACCTCACGCTGTTTCCCCGCGTGATGGAGGAGCTCCGCCAACGCGACCTGGGTTCGGTGCTCGTGTTCGGCGGGGGCGTGATCCCCGATTCGGACGCCAAGGCGCTGCGCGAACAAGGCGTGGCGAACGTGTTCGGGCCGGGCTCCTCGTTGAAGGACATCGCCACGTGGTTGGAAACGACGCTCGACTCGCAAGAGGGTTGAGCAGGTTGAAGGAGGAGTAGTAGTGGATCTGTTCGAGTATCAGGGCAAGCAGTACTTCGCGCGATTCGGTATCCCGGTGTCGCCTGGCGACGTCACCGAGTCCGTCGACGGCGCGGTCAAGATCGCGGAGGCGATCGGGTATCCCGTCGTGGTCAAGGCGCAGGTGCAAGTGGGTGGTCGCGGCAAGGCGGGCGGCATCAAGCTCGCGTCCAACGTGGACGAGGTTCGTCTCCATGCCGGGAACATCCTCGGCATGGACATCAAGGGTCACGTGGTCAAGCGCGTGTGGATCGAGCGTGCCTCGGACATCGCCGAGGAGTACTACGCGTCGTTCACCCTCGATCGCGCAGCAAAGCAGCACCTGTTGATGCTGTCCGCCCAGGGTGGCGTCGACATCGAGGAGGTGGCGGCGAAGGATCCATCTGCGATCGTCAAGCTGCACATCAATCCGATCGAAGGCTTGAGCGCCGCCACCGCCCGGGAGGCGGCCAAGGATGCGCGCATCCCGGAGAAGGCGATGGACGGCGTCGCCGAGATCCTCGTCAAGTTGTACGGCTGCTTCACCAAGGGCGATTGCGACCTTGCCGAAATCAACCCGTTGATCCTCAAGCCGACGGGTGAGGTGCACGCCCTCGACGCAAAGGTCAGCCTCGACGCCAACGCCTCGTTCCGTCATCCCGAGTGGGAGGAGTACGAGGCCACGGTCGAGCTCGACGACCGCGAAAGACTCGCCCGCGAGAAGAACCTCCAATACATCGGTCTCGACGGCAGCGTGGGCCTCATCGCCAACGGCGCCGGTCTGGCCATGAGCACGTTGGACGTGGTCAATCAGGTGGGTGGTTCGGCCGCCAACTTCCTCGACATCGGTGGTGGTGCGAACGCCGAGTTGATGACGTCGGCTCTCGAAGTGATCAACTCCGACAAGAACGTGCGCAGCATCTTCATCAACATCTTCGGCGGTATCACGCGTGGCGAGGAAGTGGCCAAGGGCGTCGTCGAGGCAGTGAAGCGTGTGGACCTTCGCGCGCCGATCGTGATCCGACTCGACGGCACGAACGCGGACGAGGGTCGTCGCATCCTCGCCGATGCGGGAATTCCCGCGAGCAAGTTGATCAGCAAACCGACGATGCTCGAGGCGGCACGCGCCGCGGTCGAGCTGGCGAAGTAGGAGCGGCCATGGCAATTTTCGTCAATCAACACACCAAGGTGATCGTCCAGGGACTCACCGGCGGTCAAGGTCGTTTCCACGGTCTACGCAATCGTGCCTACGGCACGCAGGTCGTCGGCGGTGTGACGCCGGGCAAGGCCGGACAGGACGTCGAAGGAATTCCCGTGTTCGACTCGGTCGCCGACGCCGTTGCGGCCACGGGCGCGAACGCCTCGTTCATCGCCGTTCCGCCGAAGGCCGCACCCGCGGCGATCCTCGAGGCGGCACGCGCCGGTATCGAGTTCGTGGTGTGCATCACCGAAGGTGTTCCGGCACAGGACGAAGCGCGCACATTCGCCACGTTGCAGCGCGACTACCCGGGCACGCGACTACTCGGACCGAACTGTCCGGGAATCATCAGCCCCGGAAAGTGCAACATCGGCATCACCGCAGGCGAGATCGCCCAGCCGCCGTCCGCGAGCGGTCCCAACGTCGGAATCGTCTCCCGCTCGGGCACGCTCACGTATCAGGCGCTGTACGAGTTGAAGCAGCAGGGGATCGGCGTCAGCACGTGCGTCGGTATCGGTGGCGATCCTGTGCCGGGAACGTCGTTCGTCGATTGCTTGGCCCAGTTCCAAGCCGATCCGGAGACCCACGCGATCATCATGATCGGTGAGATCGGCGGCTCGGCCGAGGAAGAGGCAGCGGAGTTCATCACCAAGCACGTCACGAAGCCGATGAGTGCCTACATCGCCGGTGTCACCGCACCTGCGGGCAAGAAGATGGGTCACGCGGGTGCGATCGTTTCGGGTGGCAAGGGCACGGCGCAGGGGAAGATGGACGCGTTGCGTGCAGCGGGCGTTCGCGTCGGCCTCAACCCCACCGAAGCGGGCTCGCTGATGGCGGAAATCGTTCGCTCGCTGTAGTGATCGAACCGCACGCACTCGCGCTCGCCTGCTGAGTAGCGTCGTTTGTTACATGAACCAGAACGGATTGCGGTACTTGCCGGGTCTCGACGGCCTGCGCGCCGTCGCGGTCATCGCGGTCATCCTCTACCACGCCAACAAGAACTGGCTCGGTGGTGGATTCCTCGGCGTCGAGGTGTTCTTCGTGATCAGTGGCTACCTGATCACGACGCTGTTGATCAACGAGTCCGACGCCACTGGCATGATCAGCTTCCGCAACTTCTGGTGGCGGCGGGCCAAGCGACTGCTCCCGGCACTGTGGACGCTGTTGATCGGCGTCACCGTCTACTGCTCGATTTTCGAACGCGACGTGCTCGGCACCCTGCGCGGCGACGTGGTGGGTGCGTTCCTCTACGTGTTCAACTGGGTGCAGATCTGGCAGGGGTCGTCGTACTTCGGCTCGCTCGGCTTCGTACCGTTGCGCCA
>JBJTFU010000127.1:0-9948 GCA_046093585.1 Ilumatobacteraceae bacterium
GCCTCATCGCACGGTTCATGCGTCGTAAGTGACGCCGGTCAGTACAGAGGAGCCGGCACGTATTGCGTGATCGGGTGGCCTTGCATCACCACCCACTGCGAACCCGGGACTCGTTCCGTGAGTGCCCGCATCGCCATCTCACCCACTTCGGCGACGTCCATCACGCCGATCGAGAACTGCTTGGCGAATTCCTTGGCCACGTCACTCACGAGTGGAGTGTCGGCGAAGCCGGGGCAGAGGGCGCTGACGCACACGCCGTGCGGCTCGAGCGCCGGGCCGAGCGACTTCACGAGGCCCACCATGGCGTGTTTGGTGAGGCCGTAGATCGGATCGGGCGGAATCGCCACGAGTCCCGCCATCGAGGCGGTGACGAGGATGTGTCCGCTCTTGCGCGCCACCATCGACGGAATCACGGCGCGCGCTCCGTACACCACACCGTTGACGTTGATGTCCAGGATTCGCTCGTAGAGATCGTCGGTGAGTCGTTCGAACGGATGGTTCTGGATCTCGCCGCCGACCACGTGTTGATACGTGGAAACTCCCGCGTTCAGGCAGACGATGTCGAAAGGCTCTTCGTCGGCGACGAGGGCATCCCACGCCCGCGGATCGGTGACGTCCAAGTGGACGTACTCGGCACCGAGTTCGGTGGCCGTTCGTCTACCGAGATCGTCGTTGATGTCGGCGATCAACACCGAGGCGTCTTCGGACACCAAGCGACGTGCGATCTCTGCACCGATTCCGCTTGCTCCACCAGTGATGAGGACGCGCTGATTGGCGAACTGCACGGTCAGTAACTCACTTGCCCGCAGCGGCTTGGGCGAACGTGTCGAGCATGCGGTCGATCTCAGCGTCGGTGATCACGAGGGGTGGACAAAACGCGTTGGTATCCAGGTTGATGGCCCGCGCGATCACGCCGAGTTCGATCATCCGGTCGCGGATCGTGATGCAGTTCTGGTTCTCGTGCAGGCCGGCAGCCCACACTGCGCCGTCCCCACGCACCTCTTTGATCAGTCCGTCCTTCACCAGCGCGCTGAGTCCGTCACGGATGCGACCACCCACGTGCTTGGCCCGTTCGATGAGTGACTCGCGCTCGATGATCTCCACGTTCTTCAGTGCCGCCGCACACACGGTGGCATGGCCGGAGTAGGTGTAGCCGTGGCGGAGGATGAAGTTGGGGTCGCTCTCCAACGCGTCGCACACGCGACGACCGACGAACACGCCGCCGAGCGGCTGGTATCCCGAGGTCACGCCTTTGGCGAAGCAGAGCATGTCCGGCACCACGTCGTAGAAGTTGGCGCCGAACCAGGTGCCCATGCGCGCATAGCCGGTGATCACTTCGTCGAAGATGAGGAAGGCGCCGTACTGGTCGCATAGTTTGCGGGCACTCTCGAGATATCCCGCAGTGGGCGGGTAGACACCGCCAGCGCCCTGGAGTGGCTCCATGATGACGGCCGCAACACGGGATCCGTTGTCGCGCATGAAGTTGGCGAGGTCTTCGATGTTGTCGCCGTTCACCTGGGTCACTTCGGGAACGAGTGGACCGAAACCCTGTTTGTTGAGGGGGAGTCCCTGCGCGCTGGTGCCGCCGTAGTTGGTGCCGTGGTAGCCGCGGTCGCGGGAGACGATGATGGTGCGTTCGGGATGACCGGCCTGCGCGTGGGCGATACGGGCGAGCTTCATCGCGGTGTCGACCGACTCCGATCCACTCCCGCAGAAGAAGAGGCGCGCGTTCGGCACCGCCGAGATCGACTGCAACTTGGCGGCCAATGCTTCGGTGACGTCCGTGGTGAACGGATCGAAGGTGGAATAGCTCTCGAGTCGCGTGATCTGGTTGGCCACGGCATCGGCGATCTCTTTGCGACCGTGTCCAACGGTGCAGTACCAGAGGCTGGCGATGCCGTCGATGTATTCCTTGCCGTCCGAATCCCACAGACGCGCACCGTCGCCTCGCACCAACTGGAGAAAACCGGTCTTGGCTGGCTTCGAAAATGCGTGGAGAAAGGGCCCCGTCACGACTGGAGACGCTAGTTGGCGGGCTTCTGCCACCGTCGGGATCAGTAGTCTTGGTGCGGTATGAAGGGCCTGATCCTCTCTGGCGGGGCCGGCACCCGCCTCCGACCGATCACCCATACGAGCGCCAAGCAGTTGGTGCCCATCGCCAACAAGCCGATCCTCTTCTACGGCATCGAAGCGATGGCTCTCGCGGGGATCAAGGAGATCGGCATCATCATCGGCGAGACGGGCAAGGAGATCCGTGCCGCCGTCGGAGACGGTTCCCGCTTCGGGGTGGAGGTCACCTACATCCCGCAGGATGCTCCGCTCGGGCTCGCCCATTGCGTGTTGATCGCCCGTGACTTCTTGGGTGACGACGATTTCGTCATGTACCTCGGCGACAACATGCTCGAACAAGGTCTCACCGAGTTCGTCACCGAGTTCGAGCATGCCAGGCAACACGGTGGAGCACATGCGCCCACCGCGCAGATCCTCCTGTGCCACGTGGAGGATCCACGTCAGTTCGGTGTCGCCGAGATCGACGCCAATGGTCACGTGAAGAAACTCGTCGAAAAGCCGCAGAATCCACCGTCGGATCTCGCGCTCGTCGGCGTGTACCTCTTCGACAAGACCGTGCACGATGCCGTTCGCGCGATCAAGCCTTCGCCACGTGGCGAACTGGAGATCACCGACGCCATTCAGTGGATCGTCGATCAGGGTCGTGTGGTGCACCACAAGGTGTTGCAGGGCTGGTGGTTGGACACCGGCAAGAAAGATCCGCTCCTCGAGTGCAATCGCCTCGTGCTCGAGGTGTTGACGCCACGCAACGAGGGTGATGTCGATGCGGCCACGCAGATCGAAGGTCGCGTGATCATCGAGAAGGGCGCGGTCGTGCGCAACTCGCGGATCCGTGGTCCGGTGGTGATCGGCGAAGGTGCGAAGATCGACCAGTCCTACATCGGGCCGTTCACCTCGCTCGGCCGCAACTGCGTGGTCACTCGATCCGAGATGGAGCACTCGGTGGTGCTCGACGGCTCCAGCATCGTCGACATCCACCGCCTCACCGACTCGCTGATCGGCCGCGACGTGCAGGTCACGCGATCGGAACAGAAGCCGAAGGCGCTCCGTTTGATGCTCGGCGACGACTCCAAGATCGAGCTCGACTGATGGCCACGATCAGCGAATCGAGCGTCATCAAGCGCGTACAGATCGTCGAGCCGGCGATGCACGGTGACGAACGTGGATTCTTCATCGAGACCTACCGCCGCGAGTGGTTCCCCCTCGGTCGCGAGATGATCCAGGGCAATCGCGGCGATCGCACGCAGGGAAGTGTGGTGGGGCTGCACTATCACTTGCACCAAGCCGACTACTGGTACGTGCCATACGGTCGATGCCGCGTGGTGTTGCACGACCTGCGCGAGGGATCGCCCACGGATGGTGCCACGCAGACTATCGACCTGGGGCTGCAGCCCGACGGCAAGCATGACCACCGCGGAGTGTTCATTCCGCCAGGAGTGGCCCACGGGTTCGCCGCCCTCACCGACATGACGATCACCTACCTCGTGGACGGCTACTACAACCCGAAGGACGAACTTGGTTTGATGTGGAACGACCCCGCGGTGAAGGCCGATTGGGGAATCGCCGAGCCGATCCTCTCCAAGCGCGACCAAGCGAACCCGAATCGCTCCGCAATTCCCGAACAGTTCAGGCCACATTTCGGCTTGCGCAGTTGAGATGAAGATCTTCGTCACCGGCGGCGCCGGGTTCATCGGCTCGAACTATGTGCGATGGGTGTTCGCCAATACCGATCACGAGGTGACGGTGTACGACGCGTTGACGTACGCGGGAAACCTCTCCACGGTGAAGGACCTCGACGACAGCCCACGGTTCAGGTTCGTCAAGGGCAACATCTGCCAGCCGCAAGACGTCGAGGCGGCGATGAAGGGCCACGATGCCGTGGTGCACTTCGCGGCCGAGAGCCATGTGGATCGTTCGATCGAGGGCAGCGAGGACTTCATCCTCACCAACTGTTTCGGTACCAACGTGATCATGGATGCGGCTCGCAAGCTCGGCATCTCGCGCGTCCTGCACATCGGTACCGACGAGGTGTACGGATCGGTGGAAGTGGGCTCGTCGAAGGAGACCGATCCCCTCGAACCACGGTCGCCGTACTCGGCTTCGAAGGCCGGGTCGGATCTGATCGCGTTGTCCTACCACGCGACGCACGGTCTGCCGGTGTTGGTCACCCGGTGCACCAACAACTTCGGTCCCTACCAGTACCCGGAGAAGGCGATCCCGTTGTTCACCACCAACCTGCTCGATGGCAAGAAGATCCCGCTGTACGGCGATGGCCTGAACGAGCGGGATTGGATCTTCGTCGACGACCACTGCTCCGGCGTCCACTTGGTCCTGGAGAAGGGCGAGTTCGGCAACATCTACAACATCGGTGCCGGCAACGAGACGCCCAATCGTGTGTTGGTCGACAAGTTGCTCGCGCTGCTCGGCAAGGACGAGTCGAGCGTGGAATACGTGGCCGACCGTCTCGGGCACGACCGCCGTTATTCGGTGGACATCGCCAAGGTGACTGCCCTCGGTTGGAAGCGTCAGCGAAGTCTGGACGAGGCACTCGAGGAAACCGTGAAGTGGTATCGCGACAACCGCTGGTGGTGGGAGCCGCTCAAGGGCAAGAAGTAATGAAACTGCTCGTGACGGGAGCGGGTGGCCAATTGGGGCGCGAAGTGGTCGATGCTGCTCGTCAGGCTGGTCACGACGTGGTCGGATTGACGAAAGCGGAACTCGACATCACCGATCGGTCGGCTGTCGGCACGGCGATTGGCGCTGCTCGTCCGGACGTCGTCATCCACACCGCTGCGTGGACTGCCGTCGATGCCTGTGAATCCGATCCCGACAAGGCCCATCTCGTCAACGTCATCGGGACGCGCAACGTCGCGGAGGCGGCCCGCGCGGTGAGCGCGCGCACGGTGTACATCTCCACCGACTACGTGTTCGACGGCGACAAGCCTTCGCCGTACGTGGAAGACGACGTACCCAACCCGCAGAGCGTCTATGGGCGCAGCAAGTGGGAGGGAGAGCAGGAGATGGGGGACGACAACCTGATCGTGCGGATCTCCTGGGTATGTGGTTTCCATGGTGCCAACATGGTCAAGACGATCTTGAAGATCATGGTCAATCAGCCCGAGCTGCGCTTCGTCGACGATCAAGTGGGTAACCCGACGATGGCCGACGATGCGGCAGCAGGCATCGTCCGACTCATCGAGCACGGTGTGCGCGGGATCTGGCACCTGACGAACCAAGGTTCCACGTCGTGGTTCGGCTTCGCCGGTGACGTACTCGAGGCTGCGGGGGAGGATCGCACTCGAGTGAAGCCCATTCGTACCGCCGATCTCCAACCACCTCGCCCGGCAAAACGCCCTGCAAATTCGGTGCTCGCCAACACGAAATTGGACACAAGTTCGATTGCGCCACTACCGCACTACTTGCCGTCTCTGAACCGTTTGGTGCGACGGCTGCTGGCCGAAACCCACGACTAGGGTGGCGTCAATGGAAACGGCATCGATTCTCCGCGAGTTGGAGCCGGTGGCAGCGAAGTTGCTGGACCGCCACATGGGCGTGGCCAAGGAGTGGTTCCCGCACGAGATGGTGCCCTACAGCCGCGGCAAGGATTTCGAACCCGGAAAGAGTTGGGTGCCGGAAGACGCCGATTTCGGCACTGCAGGCTCCGACCTCGACGAGGCCGTCCGTGGCGCGTTGTTCGTGCACCTCCTCACCGAGGACAACCTGCCCTATGACTTCAACGACATCGACCGCATGTTCGGCAGCGACTCTGCGTTCGGCGAATGGGCGAGGAACTGGACGGCCGAGGAGGGTCGACACGCAATCGTGATGCGCGACTATCTCACCGTCACGCGCGCGCTGGACCCCGTCGCGCTCGAGCGAGCCCGCATGATCCAGGTACGCAGTGGTGATGTACCGAAGCCGGAAAGTGCCCTGGAGGGTCTTGCCTACGTCAGCTTGCAGGAACTCGCCACACGTATCTCACATCGCAATACCGGCAAGTTCATGACCGACCCGATCGGAACGGAGATCATGTCGCGCGTCGGCAACGATGAGAACCTGCACCACCTCTTCTATCGCGACCTCACGACGGCGGCATTGGAGATCGATCCCTCTTCGACGATGCTCGGAATCGAACGAGCGGTCGTCAACTTCGCCATGCCCGGGCAGGGCATTCCCAACTTCGACCGTCTGGCCAAGGAGATCGCGCGAGCCGGCATCTACGACCTCCTCATCCATCACGATCAAATTCTGATGCCCGTGGTCAAGCGTCACTGGAAGATCGAAGAAGTCACCGGGCTCACGAGCGAGGCCGAGAAGGCGCGCGAGAACATCCTTCGACACATGGAGCGCACCGAGAAGGTGGGCCGTCGGTTGTCGTCGTCGCGCGTGGCCGTCTAGCGGTCCTCGTACACCCACAGACTGCCCGAATAGTTCGCCACCCACACACTGCGGGTCGCCGGGTCGTAGGTGATGCCGACGGGCCGAACGCCCGTCTGAATCGATTGGACCACCTGCATGGAGGTCGTATCGATCTTGGTGAGCGCTGCATCCTCGTAGTTCACGACGTACAGGCTGGTTCCGTCCTCGCTGATCGACATGCTCCGGGGTTCGGTACCGGTGCGTACGGAGCGCAGGAGTTTTCCCGTGGCAACGTCGATCGCTCGGACCGTGCCGGCCAAATTGTTCGTGACGTACAGGATCTCGTCGTTCGGTGACAGCACGAGATGCCGGGGTGTCGTTCCGGCTGACTCGATGATGCGTGTCGACAGGTCGGCAAGTGTGATCGCGACGATCTTGGCTCCTCCCATCACCGCGACGAATGCGACGCTCGAGTCCCGAGTGACGGCGATTCCCCGAGGGTGCAGGCCAACCTCGACCCGCCCCTTCTCGGTGAGGGTCGTCAGATCGATGATCGAAGCGTCGAGAGAGCACCAATTGGAGACGATCAGCGTCGAATCGTCGGGTGTCACCGCGAGGAACTTCGGCACGGCCCCGACGGGAATGACCTGGTCGATGGTGAGCGTCGACACGTCGATGCGATAGACGAAACTCGGATCCCAATTCCGGCCTTGGCAGGTGTCGTCAGCGATGGGGTTCCAGCCATCGCCGTACATCTTGTAGTTGGAGACGTACGCGAAACGCCCGTCACTCGTGAACGCGGCCTCGACCGGTGAGCCCTTCACGACCGCCGAGCGCTTGCCCGGATCGATGCCGAAGTTACGCAGGTCGACACGGTCGTTGACGCGGCCGACGATCGAACCAGCGCGATCGAGGACCGTCACGTTGTGTCGATACATCATGTTCTGGGCGAAGAAGAGCCCGTTGCCCGAGTGCACGATGCTCTTCGGCTGGAGCGAGTCGTCGGCGATATTGTCGACGAGAGAAAGACGGCGCTGGTTGGCCTGCTTGCCGTCCTCCGGGACGAGCGTGGTGGGCACGGTCGTGGTGGTGGTCGCCGTGGTAGTTGGCGCGACGGTCAGTTCGACCGATGCGGTCGGGAGAGGAGCGAGCGAAACGGACGTTTCGCCTGCGCTGCCCGAGCAGGCTGCCAGGATGAGCACCCCGAGGACCAGTACACGACGAATTTCCACCACGGACAAGGCTAAGCCAGCGAGTCTTGACGGCGCCGGAACCCGCTGGTTGGATAGGGCGATGGATCGAGCATCGTTCGTCAGCATGGACGTCTCCACGAAGGAAGAGTGGATGACGATCTCCCGCGAGACCGCGAAGAACCAACCGCGGGTCGCAGAGACGGTACTTGGATTGTTGCGCTCGCTCGCGCACATCGACGACGGATTCGCCACCGATCAGCTGACTCACGCCCTACAAACCGCGAGTCGGGCCGAGCGCGCCGGTGCCTCCGACGAGGTGGTGGTGGCGGCGTTGTGCCACGACATCGGAAAGGCGATCAGTGTGCCGAATCACCCGGCGATCGCAGCCGCGATCCTCGAACCCTATGTGAGTCCCGACGTGCACTTCATGATCGCCGCGCACCAGGACTTCCAAGGCAAGCACTACTACGAACACTTCGGTATGGATCCGAATGCTCGCGATCGGCACGTCGGCAACCCAGCCTTCGACCTGGCGCGGCAGTTCGCCGACGAGTGGGATCAAAAGGCGTTCGACCCCGACTACGACACGCTGCCGCTCGAGCACTTCGAGGAGCGTGTGCGCGGAGTGTTCGCCAAGCCGCGATTCTTCGCCGCACGCTGAACGTCGTCATGCGACACGTTTCGTTGCCGATGTACGACTTTCCCGAGGTGCACTCGGCGACGATGCGGCTGGTCGATTCGGTGGTGTCGGCCCTTCGTGATCTCGGCGAGGATGTCGAGGCGAACGTTCCGGAGAGCACGGTGCATTCGGGATTGGTCGAACACTGGAAGTCCGACTCCACGTACCTCAGCCAGTCGTGCGGTCTCCCGTACGTCGAAGAGCTGCACCCGTTCGTCGACGTGATCGGCACGTTCAAGTGGGCGGGGGTCAGCGACGACCGTGGGGGGTATCGAACCGTCATTGTCAAACGCCCGGGACTCGCCGCACGATCCGTCCCCGATCTCGAGGGTCTCAGACCCGTGGTGAGCAACGTGTACAGCCTGAGCGGGTGGTGCAGATTGGGCTGCGTGCTCGCGCGGGTGACCTCAGACCCCGCCTTCGTCAAGCCGTACATCCAGGGTGGCGGACACGCGGGAAGTCTGCAGGCCCTGCAGGAAGGTCGCGCAGACTTCGCCTCCATCGACTCCGGGACCTTCCAGCTGTTGTCCCGTCACCGCCCCTCGCTAACGGAGGGCGTGGCCGTGATCGACGAAGGTCCGCTGGTGCCGGCCACCCCGCTACACGTCTCGAAGGTGAGATCGGTCGCATCCCTCGAAAGGATCAGGACTGCCGTCGCCGCCGCGATCGATTCGGCGAGCAACAGAGATGCGCTCGATGCGATCGGAATCGAGTCGTTCGTCGGTCTTGAGAACGAGGTGTACCACGAGGAGATACCACCCCTGGTCGACACCGCTTTGCGCTTGTTGCCGCGCTGAGCACTTGCGGGTGTTCACCCGCCTCAGCGAGACTGGAGGAATGTCCGGACCACGCCCCGTCAAGTCTCCCGTCGGCACTTCGCTGTCCTGTGCGAACTGGCAGATCGAAGCGCCGTTCCGCATGCTGCAGAACAATCTCGACCCTGACGTCGCCGAGCGACCAGACGACCTCGTCGTGTACGGCGGCACCGGCCGCGCAGCCCGCAGTTGGGATGCCTACGACGCGATGTTGCGCACGATGAAAGGGATGAAGCCCGACGAAACGATGCTCGTCCAGTCCGGCAAGCCCGTCGGCGTGTTCCAAACCCACGAGTGGGCCCCTCGCGTACTGATCGCCAACAGCAACTTGGTCGGTGATTGGGCCAATTGGGACGAGTTCCGCCGCCTCGAAGACATGGGTCTCACGATGTACGGCCAGATGACTGCCGGCTCATGGATCTACATCGGCACGCAGGGAATCTTGCAGGGCACCTACGAGTGCTTCGCCGAGATCGCGCGGCGGAAGTATGGGGGCACCCTTGCCGGGACGATCACCCTGACTGCTGGACTGGGCGGCATGGGCGGTGCTCAGCCGCTGGCCGTCACGATGAACGACGGTGTTGCCTTGTGCGTCGACGTCGATGCATGGCGTGTCAATCGTCGTGTGGAAACGCGATACCTCGACGTCGTGGCCGACAATCTGGACGATGCGATCGCACGTTGCCGTCAGGCGAAGGCGGAGAAGCGGGCGCTCTCGGTGGGTCTCGTGGCCAACGCCGCAGACATCTTCCCCAAGTTGTTGCAGATGGGCTTCGAGGCCGACATCGTGACGGACCAGACGAGTGCCCACGACCCGTTGTCGTACTTGCCG
>JBJTFU010000128.1:0-5410 GCA_046093585.1 Ilumatobacteraceae bacterium
CAGGTCAGCCTCGCCATCGTGCCGACGGCGATCCTTTCTCGTCAGACCGCCGGCATCCGGGGCTCGAGCCTGATCGTGAACCTGCCAGGCAAGCCGTCGGCGATCGGCGACTGCCTGACCGCCGTGTTGCCCGCGATCCCCTATTGCATCGATCTGATCGGTGGAGCGCACCTCGAGGTCGGTGGCGGACTCACGGCGTTTCGACCGAAGTCGAAATAGCGACTACTGCGCGTCGTAGGGCTGGCCGGCGGCCTTCGGTGCTCGTGAGCGACCGACGAATCCAGCGACGACGACGAGCGTCACGAGATATGGCGCCATCAAGAGGAACTCCGACGGGATGCCGGTGTTCAGGTTCGACATCTTCAGCTGGATCGCCTCGGCGAAGCCGAACACGAGCGCCGCACAGAACGCGCCAACCGGATGCCAGCGACCGAAGATCACTGCGGCGAGCGCGATGAACCCGCGACCCCCTGTGATGTTCTGGTCGAAGCGGCCGACCGTGCCGACCGGCCACCACGCACCACCGAGTCCGGCCACGGCTCCGGCGATCAACACGTTGCGATAGCGCAAGCGAATGACGTCCACGCCGAGCGTTCCTGCGGCCTTCGGATACTCACCGATCGCCCGCGTGCGCAGACCCCATCGAGTGCGATACATCATCCACGTGGCGACCACGACGGCGATGACCGAGGCATAGACGAAGAGCGTCTGGGTGAACAGCACCGTTCCGACGACGGGAATGTCGGAGAGCAACGGAATCGCCCACGGCTTGAACGGCGTGAGCAGGTTGTATTCGGGATACTCGGTCAACACGCGCGACGTGAGAAAGCTGGTGAGACCGAGCGAGAAGAAGTTGACCGCGAAGCCGACGATCACCTGGTCGACGCGGTAGCGGATCGCAAACACCGCGAGGATCGCCGACAATCCCACGCCCATCGCGACTGCCGCAAGGATGCCCATCCACGGACCGAGGATCGAACCGACCACCGACCCGGCGAACGCCGCGCCGAGCAACTGTCCTTCGATCGAGATGTTGATGATGCCGCTGCGCTCACACAGGATTCCGGCGATGGCCCCGAGCGTGATCGGCACGCTGCGCGCCACGGTGTCCTGCAACATGCCCGTGAAACTGAACGAGCCTCCCGAGGCCGCCCACGTGAGGAACCCGATGACGAAGGCCGCGGTGGCGATCGACAGCACGACGTTGGTCACCGAGCCGAGTCCACGCAGGAGCTGGACCGCGCCAAGCGCGACGAGCACGATGGCGAGTGCGGTCGCGAACGGTCGAGCGGGAATCACGAACACGTAGTCCTCGAGCAACTTAAATCCCGCATCCCCGGGCCTGTTCGTGAAGATCGACCCAGAGACGATGCCGAGCACCACCATGGTGAGCCCGACGTTGCGCGAGCGCTTCTTTTGCTCGGCAGACAGCACGACGGTGCCGGTCGCGTCGCTCACGATCCCCACCCCCTGAAGGTCTGACCATCGCTCGTGGTCGACACCTTGACGCGCCAGATTGCCTTCACGAGCAGCGGCGCGGCGATGAACATGACGATCAATGCGCGCAACACGACGATCAGGTCGATCGGCACGTCGGTCGTCGACTGCATCTGACGGCCACCAGCCTGGAGTGCACCGAAGAGGATCGCAGCGAACAGGGTGCCGAGCGGGCTCGACCGACCGAGGAGCGCGATGGCGATCGCATCGAATCCGATGTTGCCGGCGAAATTCTGCGAGGCATATCCGTAGGTGCCGAGCACCTCGGCCGCACCCGCCATCCCCGCGAACGAACCCGCCACCACCATCGCAAGCACCGTCAAGCGCTTGGTGTGCATACCGGCGTACTTGGCCGCATCGGCGTTCAGGCCAAACGCCCGAAACTCAAATCCGAGTGAGCTCTTCGAGAGGAACCACCAGTAGAACGCGACGGCGGCGAGTGCGACGAGGAAACCGACGTGGGCAACGAGGTCGGCCCGACCGTCGAGGAATCCAAAGAGCCGTGGCAACTTGCCGGCCGGATCGACCAGTTTGGAGATGGGGTCCGTGCGATCGGGACGTTGGAAGAGGTCGGTCTTCAACAGCCACAGGACGAGGAACGCGGCGATCGAGTTCAGCATGATCGTCGTGATCACCTCGTGCGCGCCGGTGCGAGCCTTCAACACGCCGGCGATGCCGGCATAGACCGCGCCGCCGACTGCGCCAGCGATGACCGCGAGCGGCACCTGCAACACGCCCGGTCCGGTCATCGAAAAGCCGACGACGAGCGACGTCATGCCACCCGCGAGCATCTGACCCGTCGCACCGATGTTGAACAGGCCCGCCTTGAACGCGATCGCCACCGACACGCCACACAGGATGAGCGGCGTGGACGAATTGATCGTGTTGGAAATCGCACGCAGCGAGCCGAGCGAGCCCGTGACGACGGACCAATAGGCGCTCGGCACTGTCGACAGTGAGGAGAGCACGTCACCGGACTTCAGCGCCTCGACGTCGGAGAGCACGATGATGAAGGCACCGACCACCATGGCCGAGGCGATCGCGAGCAACGTGAGGACGACGCCGTTCATCTTGGCGATGCGCTCGAGGAACGACAGCAGCTTCTTCATGCCGCGCTCCCCGGGCGAGACCCGGCCATGTACAGACCGACGTCCATCGCACTCACCTGCTTCGGATCGAGATCCGCGACGATGGCACCTCGATACATGACGAGTAGACGATCGGACAACGCCATCACCTCGTCGAGTTCGGTGCTCACGATCAGCACCGCCGTCCCGGCATCTCGCTCCTCGACGATGCGCGAGTGGATGTATTCGATCGAGCCCACGTCGACTCCACGCGTCGGCTGGGATGCAACCGAGACCTTCAGATCGCGACTCAGTTCGCGCGCCACGATCACCTTCTGCTGGTTCCCACCCGACAACGTCCCGACGCCGACGTCGGCACCCGGGGTTCGGATGTCGTACTCGCCGATCAGCCGTTCGGCCGTCTCGTGCGCCTTGTCCCAGTCGACCGTGGGTCCAGATCGGAACTCGTCGTCGTGGTAGCGGGTGAGCACCAAATTCTCCGCCACGCTCAGTGCCCCGACCAATCCCTGGCGCTGGCGATCCTCGGGGATGTGGGCCATGCCTTTGACGTGGCGCGTGCGTGGGTCATCGTTCGTCACGTCGTCGAGTGCGATCCTCACGTGGCCAGACGCCGCCGCGCGCAGTCCCGTAATTGCATCGACGAGTTCGGTTTGACCATTGCCCTGGACGCCGGCGATGCCGACGATCTCACCAGCGCGCACCACGAAACTCACTCCGTCAACCACCGTGCGACCGTCGGGGTCGACGACCCGCAGGTCCTCGACCGACAACATCGCATCGCCCGGGGCATGTTCGCCCGTGTTCGCCACCAGCTGCACCGGTCGCCCGACCATCATTTCGGCGATCTGGGACTCGGTCGTGGCCGACGGCAGCACTTCGCCGACGACCTTGCCACGGCGCAACACGCTGATGCGATCCGCGATCGTGAGGGCCTCCTTCAGCTTGTGGGTGATGAACACCACTCCTCGGCCGGCCGCGATCAACGTGCGCACGATGGCGAAGAACTCGACGATTTCCTTGGGAGTGAGGACTGCCGTCGGCTCGTCGAACACGACGACCTGTGCGTCGCGCAGCAGTACCTTGACGATCTCCACTCGCTGCTGCACGCCCACGGGCAAGTCCTCGATCACCGCGTCCGGGTCGAGCTCGAGCGAGTAGCGCTCAGAGATCTCACGCACCATGGTGCGGGCCGCGTCGATGTCGAGCGACCCGAACCGACCCGTCGGCTCGACGCCCAACACGACGTTTTCTGCGACGGTGAAGTTCGGAACCAACATGAAGTGCTGGTGGACCATGCCGATCCCGGCGGCGATCGCATCGGCCGGAGAAGCGAACACCACGTCGCGACCGTCGAGGCGAATCGTCCCGCCATCGGGTCGATACATCCCATACAGGATGCTCATCAGGGTCGACTTGCCCGCGCCGTTCTCCCCGATCAATGCGACGACCTCACCGGTTGCGAGTCGCAGGTTCACGTCGTCGTTGGCGACGACTCCGGGGAACGTCTTGGTGATGCCACGAAGTTCGAGTTCCATCACCGCTCCCCCATGGGCACAGACTAATTCCGGGGGCCGACCTCGGCCCTAAAATGCTCGTGGGGGTCGCTTTCGCGACCCCCACTCGTACTTCTTTCTCGCCGAAGCGAGAGATGGCTAGCTCGTTGCGATCGAACCGTCGATGATTCCGGCGGTGATTGCGTCGAGTTCGGCCTGCAGCTCAGGCGTGACGGTGGAGGTGATTGCAACACCCACACCACCATTGGACAGCGTGCCGAGGTAGTCGGTGCCGCCACCCTGACCGGCAAGGGCATCCTTGACGGCCTGGAGGACTGCTGCGTCGATCTTCTTCAAGACCGATGCCACGTACACCTCTGCCTGCTCCGGGTTGGACTGGGTCATGTCGACGTCGACGCCGATGATCTTGACCTTGCCAGCCGACTCCATCGCGTATGCGGATGCACCGAGACCCACTGGACCTGCCACTGGGAAGATGATGTCCGCGCCTTCGTCAGCCTGGCTCTTGGCAATGTTCTTGCCGTCGTCCAAGTTGTTGAAGTTTCCGGCGAAGGTGCCGTCCTGCTTGGCCATGTCCCAACCGAGGACCTTGACGCTGGCGCCCTTCTGGGCGTTGTAATACTCAACGCCCTTGGCGAAGCCCTGCATGAAGATCGCTACCGGCGGAATGTTGATTCCACCGAAGGTTCCCACGATGCCGGTCTGGGTCGTCGCTGCGGCCATGTAGCCCGCGAGGAACGACGGCTGGTCGGTCGCGAAGGTCAGACCCTGCACGTTCGGTGCAGAGGTGTTCGAGTCGACGATGGCGAACTGCACGCCAGGGTTCGCCTCGGCGGCGGCCTTGGTCGCGTCTGCGAGCAAGAAGCCCACGGTCACGATGACGTTGCAACCCTTGTCGACGAACGACTGGAGGTTCGGTGCGTAGTCCGCATCCGATGCCGACTCGAGCAAGTCGATGGCGACACCGAGCTCGGCTTCGGCCTGCTGCAGACCGGCGTATGCGATCTGGTTGAAGCCCTTGTCGTCGACGCCACCGATGTCGGTGACCTCACACGCAAGACCAGTTGGCTCTGCGGCTGCTGCCGTGGTGTCCGTTGATGCATCGTCGCTGCCGCATTCGGCAAGTCCGAGCACGGCAACGAGACCAACGGCGAGACCCTTGAAGGTCTTCTTTCTCATTGTTTTCTCCCTCTCACGTGTCTAGATCACGTGTGTTGTTGGTGCACTGAGCATAGTTCAAGCGACGGGAGGGAATTTCACGCCGAGAAGGCGGCGACCCGAGCGGCGTCGGTGACGTCGTTCACCTGCCGT
>JBJTFU010000129.1:0-3587 GCA_046093585.1 Ilumatobacteraceae bacterium
GCGTTCGGCTCCGCGCTGACGAGCACCCACAAGAGCGCCACCATCACCACGCCGACGAACGACGCAACGATCGGTGCGACGCGACGCTTCATCGGCCCGCCGGTTCATCCACCGAATCACCGAGCGGCACGTCGGCCGACACGGGATCGGTGGCGCGACGACGGCGTCGACCCGGGAAGAGTGCGAGCAACGTGCCGAGTGCCATCAAGAAGCCGCCCACCCACAGCCACAGGATCAGCGGCTTGATGAACACCTTGATGCGCGCCTCACCCGAATCCTGACGAACCGGTGGTTCGAGCGTGAGGTAGATGTCCTTGTCGAGACCGGTGCGCACCGACGGTGTGCCCACGTTCATGCCGATCTTGGTGAACCTCGTGATGGCGGGTGCATACGCCTGACCGCCGTCGATCGACACCAGCGCCTTCACGCTCACGGTGCGATCGGTGGTCTCCTCCACCACGTCGACCAACTCGAAGGTGTGACCCGAGAATGACGCGGGTCGGCCCTGCACCAAGTCGAGTTCTTGGCTGTGCGTGTAGCTATTGGACGCGGCGAGTGCGACCGCGGTGAGGATCACGCCGAGATGCACGATCATGCCGCCGTTGGTGCGGCCGAGGAAGCCACGCCAACCCTGCCGACGCGAGGCGAGTGCAATCTGGCGAATGGCCGAACCGGCGGCGAAGCCACCAAGGGCGAAGGTGACGAGCGGGGCGAGACCGGTGGCGCCGACGAGCACACTGCCGAGCAGCGCGACGATGCCGAAGATCGCCGGCCAGAACAGTCGCTGCGACAACAACTCGCCCGACGCCTTGCGCCACGGCAACACCGGGGCGATCGCCATGATCGTGAGGATCGCGATGCCGATCGGAATGCTCATCTGATCGAAGAATGGCTCGCCCACCACGATGGTGCGCGACTGCAGAGCCTCGACCACCAGTGGAAACACCGTGCCGAGCAGCACGACGAAGGCGAACAGGCTGAGCAACACGTTGTTGGCGAGGAAGGCGCCTTCGCGCGACCACGGCGAGTCGATGCTGCCCGGTGCGTGGAGTCGATCACCGCGCCAACCGATCAGTGCGATCGACACCACCACGATGATCGCGAAGAACGCGAGGAGCCACGGACCGATGTCGCTCTCGCTGAAGGCGTGCACGCTGTTGAGCACTCCCGAACGCGTGAGGAACGTGCCGAGGATCGTGAGGCTGAAGGTGGCCACGAGGAGCGAGAGGTTCCACACACGCAACATGCCGCGGCGCTCCTGCACGAGCACGGAGTGGATGTATGCGGTGCCGGTGAGCCATGGCAACAGCGAGGCGTTCTCGACCGGATCCCACGCCCACACACCGCTCCACCCGAGCACTTCGTAACTCCACCATCCGCCGAGCACGATGCCGAACGTGAGGAAGCCCCACGACACGAGCGTCCAGCGACGCGTGGCGAGCAACCACCCCTCGCCCACTCGACCCGTGATCAACGCGGCGATCGCGAACGCGAAGGGCACGGTGAAGCCGACGTAGCCGAGGTACAGCATCGGCGGATGGAACATCACGAGGATGTGGTTCTGCAGGAGCGGGTTCGGTCCTGGACCATCGGTAACACCGGGTGCGCCTGCAGCGAACGGATTGGCCGGTCCGAACGAGATGAGGAAGAAGAACAACGAGACGATGAACATGACGCCCATCGCCCACAAACCGAGTTCGTCCTCGCGCTTGCGCCGCAACCAGTGGTACACGCCGACGACGTAGCCCGCGAGCACGAGCACCCACAGCAGAATCGAGCCTTCGAGTGCGCTCCAAATCGCGGCGAGGTTGTACAGCGTGGGCGTGGCCGTGCTGCCCACCTTCTGGACGTAGGCGAGGGAGAAGTCACGCGTCGCGAGCGCCCACTCCATGGCGACGAACGCGGCGACCGCGGCGGCGAAGGCGAGCCAGGCGAACCGCGGCACGAGCCGGGCGACGCTCTCGTTCGGGTCACCGGTCTGCTTGGCGCGAGCGGCACTGAACGCGGCGATGGCGCCGAACAGCGAACCCACGATTCCCACGAGCAGGAGTGCCCTGCCGATCGTGCCGATCATCCGGTGATCATCGAGCAGCCGGCCTTCTTCGCCTCGTCCACCCGCTCCGAATTCTCCGCGACGTACTCGTTCGAGTGTCGCACCTCGATTCGATTCGCTTCGAACGTGTCGCCGTTCATCCGGCCATGGGCCACCACGGGGATGCACTCCTGGAAGATGCCGCCCGGATCCCCCTCGTAGGCCACGGCGAGCGTCTCACCGTTGAACTCGAGCGTGAAGGTGGTGGCGCCGAGCACTTGCTTCACCGAACCTTCTTCGACGGTGCCCTGCACGCGAATCCGGCGGTCGGGATCGCAACCTTCCTTCACGCCGATCTCATCGACGTTGCAGTAGTAGTCGATCGCCGAGTTGAGGAACTGCGACACGACCACCACACCGGCCACGACGACGATCGACAGCAGCGCGACGTAACGCCACTGACGCTTGCGCACTCGTGGTGCCGGAGCGACGTTGGTCTCGCGAGGGCTCAGATCCATGGCTTGTCCTGATCGGGGATCTTCTTCGACAGTCGCGAACCGGTGATCAAGGTGCGAACGACGAGCAACACGATGCCACCGAAGGTGACCACGTAGGTCGTCGCGATGAACCCGACGTCTTTCATCGCACGCTCCCCTCGGCGATGCGCTCGGTGATCGCCAGATCGATGCCCTTGGCCTCCTCGATGTCGCGCATGGTGAGGATGCGCTGACGGTGCGACACGAGCCAGCCGTACAGCGCAGAAAAGCCGAGCACGCCGACGAGCAGCGTGAACAACATCTGGTCGTCCAACTTCACGTCGCCATCCGGGCTGAGCACGCTCGCTTCTTGGTGCAAGCTGCGCCACAACAACACACTGAAGTGCACGAGCGGAATCTGGAACACCGCGAGCAGAGCAAGGATCGCCGAACGCTTGGCGCGACGCTCCGGTGTGCCGCCGAGGCCGCGCACGGCGAGATAGCCGAGGTACGTGACGAAAAGGAACGCCGTCGTGGTGAGACGCGGATCCCACTGCCAGAACGTGCCCCAGGTGAGGCGACCCCACAAACTTCCCGACATGAGGGTGAGGGCCATGAACAACACACCCACTTCGGCGGATGCTCCGGCGACGCGATCGAAGCCGAGCGAGTGACGCTTGCCGAACAAGTAACACGCGGACGACACTGCGGTGACGATGAACGCGAGGTACGCCGTCCATGCGGTGGGTACGTGCACGTACATGATGCGTACCGTCTCACCTTGGATCGCATCGGCCGGCGTGACGAACAATCCACCGATCACCACCCAGCCGAGGGCCAGCACGGCGAGCGCCCCGAACACGCGCGTGGCGGGGGTGCCGACTTTCGCCGGGTCAGTGAGGGGGGTCGAGTTCACGGCTCTCCATCATTCCCCAACCACGCTGTCGAACGACAGCAGACCGCCCAATCCGAAAATTCCTGCAAAGACAAAGAGGATGCCGACCCACGGCCAGCCGTCGGCGATGGTCAACCCGGATACGCCGATGGCCGACTCGGTGGCCCGCGTGGCGGCGAGCAAC
>JBJTFU010000130.1:0-4600 GCA_046093585.1 Ilumatobacteraceae bacterium
GCTCCCACTGCGCACCGATCGACACGAGAGCCGGCGACAACACCTCGAGGTAGACGTAGTAGAGGTCGTTGCCGGCACGCAACACCGACTCCATCACTTCGAGCGCGCCGCGATCGTCGCCTTCCATCAATCGCGATTCGAGTCGCTCTGCCCACGGTGCCCGTGCACGACCGTGCGCCGAGTCCGATGAAGGGGCGTCGAGCTCGGCTGCCCGCGACTTCTTGAACGCCTCCAGGTCTGCCGTGGACACGAACCACGTGCGTCCGACCTTCTTGGCCGGGAGGAGCCCCTGACGGACATAGCGGTACACCGTCATGTAATGGACGTTGAGCATCTGGGCCACGTCCTGCAAGGAAATATCGGTGTTCAGCATCCCCCGAGAATTGTCACATGGGACTCCCTGCGGGGGTCTAACCCAGCCCCCAAAAAATGGCGCAAATACGCGAAAAAACGGCTACGACACGGCGGCGCGGGCTACCACCTAGCCCGCTGCGCGGGCTTTGGCCAGGGCGGCCTGGGAGCGAGCCAGCAGATGGGCGGGCACGCGAGCGAGGTCCGGGTTGGCGGCTGCTTCTCCAGCGGCGGCGGGGGCCGCGGCCGGGGCGGCCAAGGCGGGTACCTGCTTCATCAACTCTTCGAGCGACGGCGGCTCCATGCCCGGCTTCCAGTACTGATACAGGTTCTCCACCGCGGTCTGCAGGGCGGTCACGTCCGCGCCCGGTCGCGTCTCGACGGTGACCACGCTGCCGAACACGTGCACCGCGCTCACCGACCCAGTGGCAAACAAGCGACGGGCAAGTTCATCGGCGGGCTTCGGACCCTTGGCTTGGGCCGCATCCGTGTATCGCTCGTGGCCCATACCCGTGAGCGAGCGGTTCAACTCGAAGCGCACTCGATGGGGAGTGGTGGATGGCTTGACGGTGACTGTTACGGGCTGGCCCATGCACACACAGTAGTGCGAGCAGTACGGTGGTCGCCATGACGACCCCTACCTCCGTCGAGCAGTTCGCCGAGCAGGCACGTTCGTTCCTCGATCAACACGCCGAAAAGAAGGAACGGGAGCGCGCGTTCGTGTGGGGCGAGGGCTCCGACAACGTGGCGATGTTCGAAGAACGCGATCGCGAAGCGGAGATGGAGATCGTCCGTCAAGCCAAGACGTGGCAGTCGACGCGCTTCGACAACGGATTCGGTTGGATCACCGGGCCCACCGAGTACGGCGGTTCCGGCCTCACGCCCGCTCACGAACGCGCGTATGGCGCCGTCGAGCGTGAATACCGCACTCCCAGTCTCGGCGTGTTCCAGATCGGCCTCGGCATGGTGGCGCCGACGATCCTCGCCCACGCCACGCCGACGGCCAAGGAGCGCTACTTGCGCCCGCTGTGGCGCAGCGACATCGTCGGTTGCCAGTTGTTCTCCGAGCCGGGCGCGGGCAGCGACCTCGCCTCGGTGCAGACGAAGGCCGAACGGGACGGCGACGAGTGGGTGATCACCGGGCAGAAGGTGTGGACGTCGGGTGCCCAGTTCAGCGACATCGGCGAAGTCATCTGTCGCACCGACCCGAGTCTGCCCAAGCACAAGGGCCTCAGTTGCTTCATCGTCGACATGCACGCCAAAGGTGTGGAGATTCGTCCACTGCGTCAGATGACGGGTGGTGCGAGTTTCAACGAGGTGTTCTTCAACGAGGTACGCGTACCGGCCGACCACATCCTCGGTGCAGTCAACGAGGGCTGGGGTGTGGCACTGACCACGTTGATGAACGAGCGTGCATCGATCGGCGCGATGGGCGGCGGCGAAACCACCATGTTCGTCCGCTTGCTCGGCATGATTCGCCACTACGGCCTCGATCGTGATCCGCTCGTGCGCGATCAGCTCGCCGACCTGTACATCTCATCCCGTCTCGCCGGGCTCACGTCGCAGCGCGGAATGGACAAGATCCGCGCCGGTCAGACACCCGGGCCGGAGATGTCGATCGGCAAGATGGCGCTCGTCGACAACCAGAGGAAGATCAACGACCTCGTCGCCCAGGTGCTCGGCGTCAAACTGCAGGCCGACTCCGGCGAATGGGGCACGTACGCCTGGAGTCAGTTGCTGCTCGGCGCGCCAGGAATGCGCATCGCGGGTGGTAGCGACGAAGTCATGCGCAACATCGTGAGCGAGCGCGTGCTCGGACTACCAAAGGACGTGGGCATCGACTCCAAGTCGCCGTTCCGCGACCTGAAGGTGGGTACGCAGAAGGGCTGAGCCCCCGCTACGACTAGCGACCGGGTCGCTTGAACGTCAGCGCGAGATCGATCAGCAAGCGGGTGCCGTACGCCGTGGCACCCTTCTGCAGCCAATGGCTGTCCGAGTTCGACCACATCGGGCCGGCGATGTCGAGGTGTGCCCACGGTGTGTCGCCCACGAACTCGTCGAGGAACAACGCGGCAGTGATCGCACCAGCCTCGCCACCGACGTTCTTCATGTCGGCGATGTAGGAGTCAAGTGCCGCACGGTAATCGCGCTCGAGCGGGAGCTGCCACAGCTTCTCGTCGGTGCGCGACGAGGACGCGAGCAACTGATCCACGATCTTCTGGTTGTTGCCGATCACACCGGCCATTCCGTCGCCGAGTGCGCGCGCCATCGCACCCGTGAGTGTGGCGATATCGACGATGCCGTCGGGCTTCTGCTCGGTGGCGAGCGACAAGCCATCGGCGAGGATCAAGCGGCCCTCGGCGTCGGTGTTGTGGATCTCGACCGTCTTGCCGTTGCGAATGGTGAGCACGTCGCCCATCGCCATCGCGCTACCGGAGGGCAGGTTGTCGGTGCACATCAGGTAGGCGGTCACTTGGTTCGGACAACCGAGGTCCTTCAGCGTGCTCATCGTGGCCAACACGGCGGCAGCGCCACTCATGTCGCCCTTCATCATCGCGTGCGAGGCATCCGACGGCTTGAGCGAGATACCACCCGAGTCGTACATCACGCCCTTGCCGACCAGGATCAGGTGTGGCTTCGCAGCCGTCTTCGATGCACCTTTCGGGCGGTAGGTCAACTTGACCATGCGCGGTGGCTCCGCGCTACCGCGGTTGACACCCACGAGGCCGCCACAACCCATGGCAATCAGCTGGTCCTTGTTGAACACCTCCACCTTGAGACCGCTTGCTCCGGCGATCTCGACGGCCTTGTCGGCGAAGATCCGTGCAGTGAGGTATGCGGGTGGCATGTTGGCGAAATCGCGGGCCATGTTGGTGGCCTTGGCGATCACCCCACCGCGTCGGACGCCGGCTGCAACGCCTGCGCCCCCTGCGCCAACCAAGGTGACCGACTCCAACTTCGGTGCCGTCTTGTCGACCGTCTTCAACGCGGTGTAGCGGTGCGTGACGAGCGAGATTCCTTCGACCACGACTTGTGCAGCAAGTTTGCGATCGAGACGACCCGTTTGCGCGAGGCTCGTGGCCGCGCTCGTGTAGCCCGATGCTGCACGCCCGAACGCGGCAGCACTCTTGCGCAGTGATGACGCTGACACCTTGCTGGCCGCACCGATACCGACGAGCACCGTGGCGGCGCCTTTGGCTGCCGGCACCACGTACGTCTGTCCTACTTTGCCGGTGAACCCGACCGTCTCCAGCTGCTTGCGCGTGAGGGTCACCTCGCGCGGCAACGCGCCATCTTCAGAGACGGGCACACCGACCACGCCAACTTGGCTCGGGACCTTTGCTGCCAGTTCGAACTTCACGGCCATCGTGCTACTCCCTTTCGTCGAGATGGATTACTTGACGTCCTTGACCACGAGGGACTCCCCCTCCTGCCAACGCGCGAGCGTCCACAACAGGTCAGAAAGCCTATTCAGGTAGGGGCACGCCTGCGACGGGGGCGGTGCAGCGGCGAGTGAATGACGCTCCGCGCGCCGGGCGACCGTGCGGCCGACGTCGAGTAGCGCACTCACCTTGTTCTGACCAGGAACCACGAAGTCGGTGGGCGGCTCGAACCGCTCGTCCAACGAGTCGATCATGTGCTCCAACTTCTCCACCATCTCGGCAGTCACGCGCGTCTTGTCGTCCACCAACTTGTGGCGATTCTCCGGCAACGTCGCCAACTCCGCCATCAACACCCACAGGTCACGACAGATGTGCACGAGCATGTCGTCGAGCTCGCTTCCGCTCCCTGCCTCCGCCCGCGCGAGGCCGAGGATCGCCTGCGCCTCGTCGACCGCGCCATAGGCCCGCGGCAACGCACTGTCCTTGGCCACCCGACCGCCGTAGAACAACCCGGTCGTGCCGTCGTCACCTGCTCGGGTGTACACCTTGTCGCGCGTCATCGGGGTGTGACGCTACTCCCTTAGCCTTGGGCGATGCCCGACCGAGCGGCCCCAATCGTCGATCTCACCGCGTTCGAAACGGGCTCGCACGATGCCAAGAGGCGTATCGCCGCAGAGGTGGACGAGATCTGTCGGAACACCGGCTTCATCACCTTGGTCGGCCATGGCGTGGACGAACGAACGATGCGTGCGATGTGGTCGACGATGCAGGAGTTCTTCGACCTACCCGCCGAGCAGAAACTCGAAGCAGGAGTGCTCCGTCTGGGTTATCCGTACGGCTACATGGGCGTCACCGCGGAGACACTC
>JBJTFU010000131.1:0-2804 GCA_046093585.1 Ilumatobacteraceae bacterium
GGTCGGTCAGGCGGGCAAGGCGCTCGTCCTCGGGTGAGGGTTCGCGCAACCGCTTCAACACCCGGCCGGTGACCGCCGGGTCGAGCAGTGACTCTCCGCGTGACACCCGCTGCACAGCTTGAATCAGTTCGTTGCCGCGAATCTGTTTGAGCACGTATCCCGACGCGCCGGCCATGATGGCCTCGAACAACGCCTCGTCGTCGCTGTACGAGGTGAGCATGAGACAGAACACGTCGGGGAACTCGCTGCGCACCTCACGACACACCTCGACGCCGTTTCCGTCGGGCAGTCTCACGTCGAGGATCGCCACCCTCGGGTGCGTGGCGCGGATCCGCCGCACGGCGTCCTCGGCGAGACCGGCCTCGCCCACGACCTCGATCTCCCCGGTGGACTCCAACAACGCGCGCACGCCCTGACGCACCACCTCGTGGTCGTCGAGCAGGAAAACGGGAACCGCGGTGTCGGTCACGACCCGAGTCTGCCCGAACGACGCCGACCGACCAAGGGACCAAGGTCCCGACGTGCAACCGCGGTGTCCTCGGCCGACGCACCGACGATCCGCCGTGACCATGACCGCAATAGCGTGGTCGCATGGCCGTGTCCACCGCGCACGGACAACTCGACGACTCGGTGTTGCGCCACTCCCTCGACCAGAGCCCCGACGGACTCCTCATCTGCGAGACCGACGGACGCATCGTGTACGTCAACTCCGCGCTGTGCGCGATGACCGGCTACCCCGCGAGCGAGTTGATCGACTCGACCATCGAGAAGTTGGTGCCCGTCGACCGACGAAACGACCACGTGCACCGACGCGAGAAGTACGCCCGCGAACCCCAGGTGAGACCCATGGGTCGGGGAATGACCCTGGCCGCAACCCGGGCCGACGGAACCGAGGTTCCGGTGGAGATCAGCCTGTCGCCCGTCGACGGACCGAACGGCACGATGACCATCGCATCGGTGCGCGACATCAGCGACCGGCTCGCCGACGCCGAGCGACTCCGCGCGACCCACGAAGCCCTCGCGCTGTCCGGAGAGCGCGAACGCATCGCGCGCGACCTGCACGACACGGTGCTGCAACGACTCTTCGGGCTCGGTCTCGAGTTGCAGGCCCTCGGCCCGAAGTCCGAACCCGACATCGCGCCGCGCCTCGAGATCGCCGTCGACGAGATCGACCGCATCATCAAGGAGATCCGCACGTCGGTGTTCACCCTCGGCGCCGCCCGACGGGAGGGTTCGCTGGGCCAGGAGATCGGCACGATCGTGGCGCAGTCGGCGCGTGTGCTCGGCTTCTCTCCCCGACTCCGCATCGAAGGCCCGCTCGAGAACATGGTCGGCCCCACGCTTCGTCCCGACCTGACCGCGAGCTTGCGGGAGGCGTTGGCCAACGTGGCCCGACACTCGGAAGCGACCGAAGTCGCGGTGGAGATCGTCATGGACGAGGACTTCGTCACCATGCGCGTGATCGACAACGGCAAAGGATTTCCGGTCGAGGATCCGCGACCGTCGGGTAACGGGCTGCAAAACCTGCAGGCCCGCTCGTTGGGACACCGTGGTTACTGCCGTGTCTCGTCGACTCCCGACGAGGGCACGACGGTGGAATGGGTCGCCGGGATCGGCTGATTCACCGCGATCACCGCTCGGGACCAAAGTCCCCCTCGTACCTGTCGGTCTTCCCTGAGCGAGCCCTCCCAACGTTGGCCAGTGTGGAGACATGAATCGTGATGACCGTTCGGTATTGATGTGGGGGTCCTTCGGTGTCGCCGTCGCCGCCCTGTTCGTCGCCATCGTGGGCTCGACCGGGATGACCGACGGAGGATCGTCGATGAACGACTCCGGTTCGGTGCCGACCGTGGTCGAGGTGCAGTTGTCCGAGTTCGCCATCACTCCGGCGGCCATGGTCGTGCCACCCGGGCCGGTGCAATTACGCGTCACGAACACCGGAACGATGATGCACAACTTGTCGGTACCGAGCCTGTCCAAGAAGACCGACGATCTCATGCCGGGAGCGAGCGCGACCCTCGATCTCGGAACGCTTTCCGAAGGTGCCATGGACGTCCTGTGCGAGGTGGCCGGCCACGCCGGTTCGGGGATGGTCGCCACGCTCACCGTGACGACCGGCGCCGCACCTTCGGGGGATTCGTCCGCCTCGTCGGGTATGCACGGGTACGCCAACTGGCAGGAGATGGATCAGGCGATGGAGGTTCGCGCCAAGGCCTATCCGGCCGCGACCGCCGGGGAGAAGGGCGGACAGATCCTCGCTCCCACGATCCTGGCCGACGGGACCAAGGAGTTCGACCTCACGGTGAAAGAGGTCGACTGGGAGGTGGAACCGGGCAAGGTCGTCAAAGCCAAGACCTACAACGGAACTGTTCCCGGCCCCGAGATCCGCGTCGGTGTCGGCGACAAGGTGCGAATCGTCGTCACGAACGAGTTGAACGAATCGACGTCGGTTCACTTCCACGGCATCCGGGTGCCCAACGAATACGACGGAGTCGACCCCTACACCCAGGCTCCGATTATGCCCGGCGAGACGTTCGTGTACGAGTGGACCACGGTCGAGCCCGCGGTCGGCATCTACCACTCGCACCACGATGCCCAGATCCAGATTCCCGACGGCATGTTCGGAGCGTTCATCGTGGGCGAGATGCCGATTCCCGACGTCCTCAAAGCGAAGGGATACACCCAGGTCGACAAGGAGATGACGATGGTGCTCAACGACGCCGGGGTCATCGGATTGTCGTTGAACGGAAAGTCGTTCCCGGCCACCGAGGCGTACACGCTGCGCGTCGGTCAGGTGATGATGG
>JBJTFU010000132.1:0-5122 GCA_046093585.1 Ilumatobacteraceae bacterium
ACGGGTAACGGCACCGTGGGCCGCATCGTGATGACGGCAGCAGCCAAACATCTCACTCCAGTCACGCTCGAACTTGGCGGGAAGAGTCCCGTGATCATCGATGAGTCGGCCAACGTCAAAGTGGCAGCACGTCGAATCGCATGGGGCAAGTGGTTGAACGCGGGACAGACCTGCGTTGCTCCCGATTATGTGCTCGTCCACCGCAATGTCGAGACACGGTTCGTCGAAGAATTGCGCTCCACGCTCCAGGATTTCTATGGCAGCGATCCACATTCAAGTGCCGACTACGGGCGAGTCGTCTCGCCACGACATTTCGATCGCTTGTCTGCCATGCTCGCCGACGGCCAAGTAGTCATCGGTGGTGAGACGAAGGCTGACGAGCGTTACATCGCACCAACCGTGATGAGCGACGTCCGCCTCGATTCGAAGTTGATGACGGAGGAGATCTTCGGGCCACTGCTTCCGATCATTCCGGTTGGCGACCTCCAAGCGGCAGTCCGCTTCGTGACGTCACGTCCGCACCCATTGGCGCTGTACGTGTTCGCAGAGAACGACCGAGCGATCGACACCGTGATCGACAACACCACGGCAGGCGGCGTGACCGTGAACGGCACCATCCTCCATCTCACCAGTCCCCATCTGCCCTTTGGCGGAGTTGGCGAAAGCGGCATGGGTGCCTACCACGGCAAGTCCGGCGTCCGCTTGTTCCAACACATGAAGCCCGTGCTCAAGCGCGGCACGAAACTCGACCCGTCGCTGGCTTACCCCCCGTACACCGAGAGAAAGATCAAGCTCTTCCGCAAGATCCTCTAATCAGGCGGCGAGGGCCGCGATCTCCTCGATCAACACTTCAGGCGCTTCCCAGTTGAGCATGTGACCCATGCCGGCAACTCGGCGCAGTTTCGACCCGGCGATGCCATTGTGCAGCCACTCGGTGTGGAAGGGCGGCGTGGTCTTGTCCTTGTCGCCCACCACGATCGTGCACTTCATCGAAATGCGACCCAAGTCCGCGTAGCGGTCCTCCCGTACGAACGCTTCGAGAATCGGCATCAAGCCCTGTAGATCTTGTTCGCGGAACGTCTTGACGAACGGCGCGATGAACTCCGGCCGCTTGGCATCGCCGAGCAAGGTCTTGGCCATCGTCGTGGCGAACTTGTCGTTGTTGATCAGACGCCCCATGAGACCACTCCGGATCAACGGGATCTGCGCGCGGTTCTGGGGGTTCTTGCGGTTCACGTCCCCAGCGAAAGTCGCCATCAACACGGCGCCTTTGAGGTGCTTCGACATTGAGTCGGCATGATCGATCAGGGCGTTGATCAGTACGAAGCCTCCCATGCTGTGCCCTACCATCACTCCGTTCCGGACGTCGTGGCGTTCGAGCACCGCGAGGTAGTCGCCCGCCATCTGCGAGGATCCGATGCCGTCACGACCGATGTTGGACTTGCCGTGCCCACGTTGATCGAAGGAGATCACCCGATGTCCGCGTCCTGCCAACTCACTGGCGATGACGTTCCAACAATGACGATCGATCGCATACCCGTGGGCAAGCACCACGTCGCCCTTCGTGCCCGAACCGGACACGGTGGACAGGATCCGCGTGCCGTCTGGACGCTCGATCACCGTCTCCGTCCCCGTGACTGGAGCGAGGTATTGGGCTGGCGTGTAGCTGGTCATGGAAGCACCCTAGTTGTCCGAAACCCCTGCAGGGATTGGCTCAGGCGTCGTGGGACAGTAGTTACACCCCATTTGTAGTCTCGAACGAATGGACTCCATCCTGCTCGTCATCCTCACCGTCATGACCCTCGTTCTCCTCGCCCGCGTGCTCATGCTGACACGCAACCTCGGGGCGACGAAGTCCCCCGATCAAGTCGGTCCGTCGATCGGTGAGATTGCTGCCAAGGTGCAGATCGCCACTCAAGAGTCCCTCAACAGTGCGCTCAAGACGATCAGCGAGCAGGCCCGTCAAGATCGAGAAGAGTCCATTCGGATCGCCACGGACAACATCGCCAAGTCAGGTGGCGAGCAGTTGGGCACGAGGGCACAGTTGATCGACAACACCCTCAAGAGTGTCGCCGATCAAATGACCAAGCGGCTCGACGACCTGTCGACCGAACTCAATCGCCTGCGGGAAACGAACAACACGCAATACACCAACGTCGAGAAGGCCGTCGAGGCGCTCAGTCAACGCACCGACAATCTCAACGAAGTCCTGTCCAACTCCCAGAAGCGAGGTCAATGGGGTGAGCGAGTGGTGGAGGACATGCTTCGCGCGGCCGGATTCATCGAGAACATCAACTACTCCAAACAGGAGCGCAACGAGACGGGGGGCAAACCCGATTACAAGTTGATGATGCCGCCAAACCGGGTGTTGTTCATGGACGTCAAGTTCCCACTCGATCAGTACGCACTGCACTTCCAAGCCTCGAACGACCAGTTGCGCGCTCAGGCCAAGACCGAGTT
Organism: Ilumatobacteraceae bacterium; assembly: GCA_046093585.1. Lineage (GTDB taxonomy): Bacteria > Actinomycetota > Acidimicrobiia > Acidimicrobiales > Ilumatobacteraceae > UBA3006. The sequence goes on from JBJTFU010000132.1 coordinate 2,461, forward strand.
CGTCAAGGCCGTGAAGGGACACGTCGATGCCCTGGCCAAACGCGACTATGTCAACAACGCCAAGGAGGAGGCCCTCGATTACGTCTTGATGTTCCTCCCCAACGAGAGCATCAGCGGTTTCGTGCACGAAGCCGACCCCACACTGATCGACTATGCGCTCAGCAAGAAGGTGGTGCTGTGCTCTCCCCTCACCTTGTATGCATTCCTCGTCGTCGTGCGACAAGCCACCGACAGTTTCCACACGGAGCAGACTGCCGCCTCGATCATGCAGCAGATCAACAAGTTCAACGGCGAGTGGGACAAGTACGTGAAGGCGGTCGACGATGTGAAGGCCACCTTCGACAAGTTCAGCGAGAAACTCGAGGACATCTCCACGGGAGGGACACGCTTCAACAAGCTCGCTGTTCCGGTTCGCGCAATCGAAAAGATGCGCAAGAAGCAGGGCATACCCGAACTCGGCGACGATACGAGCGGAGAGCTGGAATTGGGTGACGAGTAGTGCTCAGCTCGCGCTGAGAATCGCTGCTTGACGATCCACCATCTCGGTCATCAGATCGATGACGTCTTCGACGTGCTGCTCGGAATCGATCGACTTCGGCACCTTGATCAGAAGAGGACCGTCCAGTAGCAACGTGGCAAATCCGTGTGCGGTCGACCACATCAACGAAGCCCACGCATAGCGGTTTCGTTCGCTCACCGGACCACCGGTGATTCGCTCCACCATCTTCAGCAGTTCGCCAAAGCTCTCATCTGCGGCGCTCGTTGCCGCGACATCCTTGCCAAGGCCACAGATGTCAGCGCGAAACATCACGCGAAAGTGACCGGGATGCTCCCGCGCCAATCGCACGTACTGCTCGAAGCAGCCGCGCGAAGGATGCGATGAACGCGCCAACACGTCGCGGAACGCAGCGGTCAACATGTGGAAACCCTCTTCGGTGATCGCCGCAAAGATGCCCGCCCGATCCCCGAAGTGGTGGTACGGGGCTTGGTGACTGATCCCCGCCCGACGGGCCACCTCGCGCATCGACAACGCGTCGGGGCCTTCCTGCGCGATGAACTTGATGCTCGCGTCGAGCACTTTGCGCTTGACATCCACGGGCTCAGCGTACATCTTGACATTGTCAAGCTACACTGCTAGACAATGTCAATCATGGATTCACCAAGTACTACTCATTCGTCACCAGCCATGGCCAAGGCCTACGAGCGGCGCTGGTGGGTGATGCTCGTACTCAGCATCAGTTTGTTCATGGTCGTCGTCGACAACCTGATCGTGAACGTTGCGCTTCCCACTCTGCAACGTGAGTTGTCTGCCACCACTTCGGGTCTGCAATGGATCGTCGACTCGTATGCACTCGTGTTCTCGTGTTTGCTCCTGGCCGGAGGTGGACTCGGCGATCGTCTCGGTCGCAAGCGCGCACTGCAAGTGGGTCTGATCCTGTTCGTCACGTTCAGTGCCTTCGCTGCGTTTGCCGACACCACGACTTCGCTCATCGTCTGGCGTGGAGCCATGGGAATCGGTGCTGCACTCGTGTTCCCCGCCACACTGGCGATCATCACCAACCTATTCATCGATCCCGTCGAGCGCGCCAAGGCGATCGGTATCTGGTCTGCAGTCTCCGGAATGGCGGTTGCGTTTGGTCCAGTGGCAGGAGGTTTCCTCCTCGAGCACTTCTGGTGGGGTTCGATCTTCCTGATCAACTTGCCGATCGTCGCCGTTGCCCTGGTTGCAGGTCACTTTCTCGTCCCGGAGACCAGGGGTGAGACGCATCATCGGTTCGATGTCGTCGGCCTCGTCCTGTCGATCGTCGCAGTCGGCGCACTCGTCTTCACGGTGATCGAGTCGCCGCACTGGGGTTGGGGAAGTGCCCGATCGAACATCGGATTCCTCATCGCCGCGGGAGCCCTCACCTTCTTCGTCTGGTACGAACAGCGCAAGGAACACCCCCTCCTCGAGGTCGGCTTCTTTCGCAATGCGCGGTTCAGCGCGGCGACCGGGTCGATCGGCATCGCATTCTTCTCGTTGTTCGGATTCACCTTCCTCGTCACGCAGTACTTCCAGTTCGTGCGTGGCTACGACCCCCTGGAGTCCGGACTGCGCACGCTTCCCTTCGCCATTGGCGCTGGTGTTACCGCTCCGATCGCTGCCCGAGCCGCTCTGCGGTGGGGAACGAAGAAGATCGTCGCTCTCGGGCTGCTGAACATGGCGATCGGCTTCTTCATCGTCAGCCAGGTGGATGCGGACACCGCCTACTTCGGACCCGTGATCATCTCGATGCTGATCATGGCCAACGGACTTGCACTGGTCACCTCCCCCGCCACCGAGGCGGTCATGGGTTCACTCCCTCGCGAGAAGGCAGGCGTCGGTTCTGCCGTCAACGACATCTCTCGAGAGATCGGTGGAACTCTTGGAGTGGCGGTGACGGGGTCGGTCTTCGTCAGTCTCTACTCGCCGAAAATCCTCGACCTGTTCGAGCAGATTCCTGGTCTCGTGCCCGCCCTACCTGAGGGCGTGCTCGAGATGGCGGAAGAATCAGTTGGCGCTGCCTACCAAGTTGCGCAGCAGAGTCCGCCCGAAGTCCAGGGAGTGGTGTTGCAGGCGGTGAGTGATTCGTTCATGCACGGCTTCGGTCGCGCATGCCTCGTCGTCGCCATCACCGCCCTG
>JBJTFU010000133.1:0-5569 GCA_046093585.1 Ilumatobacteraceae bacterium
ACCCACGGTATGACGATCCCCGACGACCCGTTCAGCTCGGACGACTCGCGCAACCCCGTGCAGCTCTCCCCGGTCGGTGCGCTGCCGGCCAAGACGTATCGCTTCAAGGCGCGACCGTGGGACCTCGAGGAAGTCGAGTCCACATGCACGACGTGCGCGGTGGGCTGTCGCACGGTGGTGCAGAGCAGTCGTGACGAGGTGGTGCGTGTCCAGGGTGTCGACGTCGACGCGGTGAACTGGGGCTGGTTGTGCGACCGCGGGCGGTTCAACTTTGAGTCGGTGAACTCCGAGGAGCGTCTCACGCAACCGTTGGTCCGTGATGCCGCAGGCAGCCATGTCGCTGTGTCGTGGTCGCAAGCGATGGACACGGTGTCTCGCGCGATGCGCACTGCGCTTGCAGGTTCGAGCGAGTCCGTGGCGATCATCGGTGGTGCGCGCGGAACCAACGAGGATGCGTTCGCCTGGGCTTCGCTCGCCGACGCGCTCGGCGTGGATCAGCGCGATGCCCAACTTGCCGACGGGCTTCCGCCCGAGGTGTTCGCGTTGCCGCAGGCGACGATCGATGAGGTGGCGTCCTCGACGACGACGATCCTGCTCGCGCCCGACCTGAAGGACGAGTTGCCGGTGCTGTACCTGCGTTTGCGCCATGCTGCCGAGCACCGCACCACGAGGATCGTCGAATTGGCGTCATGCAGTGCAGGCGGCTTGACGAATCACGCTTGGCGCTCGGTCCTCGTCGAGCCGGGCATGTTCGCCTCCGCGATTCGTGGTGGAGCGCTCGCCGGAGAGATCGCCGACCAGTTGGCCAAGGGCAGTGTCTCGATCGTCGTCGGTCGACCGAACTTGGCCGAATCGGCAGACTCGGTGATGAGCGCTTTGTCCGAACTAATGCACCTAGCGCCACACGCCAAGGTGCTGCCGGTGCTGCGTCGTGGCAACGTCCGTGGCGCGATCACCGCCGGACTCACGCCGCGCAACGGTGCCGGCGACACTGCCGAGATTCTCCGCCGCGGCGCAGCCGGAAAACTCGACGTGTTGGTGTTGCTCGGATCCGACCCGGCGTCGGACTTCCCTGACGCCGATCTGGCACGCCGGGCACTGGCGAGCACGAAGATGGTGGTGTCCATCGACGCGTTCATGTCGAAGTCGGCACAGGCCGCACACGTGGTGTTGCCGGCGGCAGTGCAAAGTGAGAAGTCGGGCACGACGACCAACATTGAGGGTCGGATCAGCACCGTCAACCAGAAGGTGACGGCAGCTGGCACGTCGCGACCGGACTGGATGATCGCCCTCGAGTTGGCCAGTGCATGTGGCAAGGATCTCGGAATGCACTCGTTTGCGGAGGTGCAGCGAACGATGATCGAGCACGTGGCGGAGTTTGCGGCGATGAACGACACGGCCGCATTGGCCAAGGACGGAGTGCTTGCCGTGCGCGCACACGAAGTCGCACTAGCGCGAACCGAGTTCGAGGGTGCCCAGCGCAACTCGTATCAATTCCGCTTGCTCGCGTACCGCAATCTGTACGACTCGGCGGTGTCGACCGTGATGAGCACGTCGCTCCGAGGTTTGGCTTCCGGTTCGACCGTGGTGGTGCACCCACTCGAGTTGCCGAGGAGCGGTGGCCACGTTGGGGATCACGTGATGGTGACATCACCACATGGGTCGATCACGACTCCGATCGCCACCGATGAGCGTGTCATGCGCGGTACCGCATGGATCAGGTTCAACCAGCCAGGAGCAGACGTACGCGAATTGATCGACGTCGATGCTGATGTGGTGGACGTGAAGATCGAGAGGGTGTCGTGAACGCACGGCCGATGATCGATCCCGGTCTCGTCGGAGACTTGTTCTGGGCGCCGCTCCTCGTCGTCGCGTTGAAAGTGCTCGTCGTATTCGTGCTCGGCTTGATCGCCACCATGTTGATGGTGTGGTTCGAGCGCAAGGTGGTGGCGGGAATGCAGAACCGTATCGGTCCGAACAAGGCCGGTCCCTTCGGCTTGCTGCAGACCCTCGCCGACGGCACCAAGTTGTTCTTCAAGGAAGACCTGATCCCCGACCGCGCGGACCGTTTCGTTTTCCGTCTCGCGCCGTTGCTCGCGCTCGTTCCCGCGTTCCTCGCGTGGGCGATCATTCCTCTCGGCGGTGATTTCCGCGACGGCAATGACGGTCTCGTCACGTGGTTCGGCGTGGAGACTCGTGTGCAGTTGGCCGACCCGCCGATGGGTGTGTTGTTCGCCCTCGCCATCTCGTCGATCGCGGTGTATGGCGTGATGCTGGCCGGTTGGTCGAGCGGTTCGAAGTATCCACTCCTCGGTTCGGTGCGCGCATCGGCACAGATGGTCAGTTATGAAGCGGCCTTGGGTCTGTCGATCGCCAGCGTGTTCCTCGTCGCCGGCACCCTGTCCACGAGTGGGATCGTGAGTGCCCAGTCGTCGCTCGGTGACTGGAACCTCGTGACCACCGGTGTCGTGCCGATGGTGATTTTCCTGATCGCCGCCACCGCCGAATTGAATCGGCCGCCGTTCGACCTCGTCGAGGCCGAACAGGAACTCGTGGGAGGATTCCACACGGAGTACTCGTCGATTCGCTTCGCACTGTTCTTCCTGGCCGAGTTCATGAACACCGTGACGATGAGTGCGTTGATCGTCACACTGTTCTTCGGTGGTCCGCAACCCATTGCGATCGGAGACACGGTGCTCGACATCCCATTGGTGCCGAACGGCATCGAGGGCACCATCTGGTTGTTGGCCAAGGTGCTCGTCTTCCTCTACGTGTACGTGTGGTTCCGCGCGACCTTGCCGCGGTTCCGCTACGACCAACTGATGGATCTCGGCTGGAAGTTGTTGATCCCTGCATCGCTCGGATGGTTCATGTTGCTCGCCGCCCAGCGTCTCGCACGCAACGAGGGCTGGAACATCGTGGTGACGACGACCGTGTCGGTGGTGGTGATCGGCGGCTGCTGGCTGTTGTTGCAACTCGGGCTCTCGCGCGCCGCCAAGGATCGCGCGGTGGAAGGATCGATGTTCTGATGGGTTACCTGCAGGGATTCCTCGTGACGATCGCCCAGCACGGTCGCAAGAACAGGGTGACGACCGAATACTCGGGAGGCCGCGTCTGGCGTCGCCGCGCCGGCAAGTCGGCGAAGAAGGACGAGAAGATTCCCAAGCCCGAGCGCATGCACGGCCGTCACGTGCTGAATCGCTACGAGGACGGCATGGAGAAGTGCATTGGCTGCGAGTTGTGTGCGGCGGTATGTCCGGCCAAGTGCATCCACGTGCGCGGTGCCGACAACGACCCGATGAATCCGACCTCACCGGGGGAGCGATTTGGATGGATCTACGAGATCAACTACTTGCGTTGCATCCACTGCGATCTCTGTGTCGAAGCCTGCCCGACGGAAGCGATCACCGAGACGAAACTGTTCGAGTTCTCGTTCACCAATCGTCAAGACGCGATCTACACCAAGTCCGAGCTGCTCGTGGGTGACGATGGCAAGCCCAGGCAGTTGCCGTGGGAGGACTGGCGCCCTGGCGAGGACGAGCACACCTCCGCTTGGATGCGCGCCACCGCCCCTGCGGGTGACGAGTCGTTCGTCGGCACGGTGGGGTGGAGTGGTGAACTCGGTTACGGCACTCGAGAGCCCGAGAAGGGCAACGAGTAGGTGGAGCTGTTCGTCTTCGTCGTTGCCGCCGCAATGTCGGTGGTGGGTGCGCTCGGCGTCGTGTCGAGGAGGAATCCCGTCCACGCCGCTCTCAGTTTGGTGCTCACGTTGTTCGGCGTGGCGGTGTTGTTCGTCGCTCAACACGCAGAGTTCCTGGCTGCCGTGCAGGTGATCGTCTACGCAGGTGCGATCGTGGTGCTCTTCCTCTTCGTGATCATGCTGCTCGGCGTCGATCGTGCGGAGAACCTGAGCACCGAACCACTTGCCTCCCAGCGTTGGATCGCCGGGGTGACCGGTGTCGGCATGTTGGTGCTGCTCACCCTCGCTGCGCTGGCGGGTGACGACGAGGTGGTGGCGCGTGGAGAGGGCATCGCCAGCGCTGTTGCCGAAGGTGACGCCAATGCGAACGTGCGGCAGGTCGCGGTCTCCATCTTCTCGGACCATGTGGTGGCGTTCGAAGCCACCTCGGTGTTGTTGGTGGTGGCGGTGGTAGGCACGGTGATGTTGGCGCGCCGCAAGAAGACGTCCACCGAGGTGGCGCGATGATCGATCTCGTCCCCACGACCTCGTGGTACCTGATTCTCGCCGCGTTCCTCTTCGTGGTGGGGATGGTCGGCGTGATGGTGCGCCGCAACCCGCTCGTGATGTTCATGTGCATCGAATTGATGCTGAACGCGGTCAACCTCTCTTTCGTGGCGATCGGAAAGCGACTCGGTTCGATCGATGGTCAGTCGATCGTGTTCTTCGTGATGGTGGTGGCGGCAGCCGAAGTCGTGGTGGGACTCGGCATCGTCGTGTCGATCATGCGTCGACGCAACGACGTCAACGCCGACGACCTCGTGGGATTGAGGGGCTGAGCAGATGATCGACCTGTTGTGGCTCTTGCCGGCCTTCCCGCTGCTCGGAGCACTGGTGTTGATCGCGTTCGGTCGGCGCCTCGGCGACCCGGGTGCGGGCTGGTGGGCATCCCTGATGCCGATCGCGTCGTTCGTCGTGACGGTGGGCGTGTACTTCGAGTTGCTCTCGCGACCCTCCGAGGAGCGTCACGAGGTGGTGACGCTGTTCTCGTGGTTGCCGGTGGGGTCATTACAGGTGGACATGGCGCTGCTGGCAGATCCGCTGAGCATTACCATGGCGCTGTTCATCACGGGTATCGGCGCGCTGATCCATCTCTACGCCATCGGGTACATGCACGGCGACCCGAAGTTCTCCAAGTTCTTCCTCTATCTCAACCTGTTCGTCTTCTCGATGCTGATGCTGGTGCTCGGCGAGAACCTCCTCGTCACCTTCCTCGGGTGGGAAGGCGTGGGCGCGTGCTCGTACTTCCTGATCTCGTTCTGGCACACCCGCGACAGCGCCGCGGTCGCGGGCAAGAAGGCATTCGTCACCAACCGCATCGGCGACTTCGGCGTGATGACGGCGATGTTCCTCGCGTTCTCGTCGATCGGGTCGATTTCCTATTCGGCGATCAACGAAGCGGCGCACGGCGGCGAAATGGCGCAGGTGACGTCGACGGCAATCGCACTGTTGTTGTTCGTCGGAGCGATGGGCAAGAGCGCCCAGTTGCCGTTGTACCTGTGGCTGCCGGACGCGATGGAAGGTCCGACCCCGGTGTCTGCGCTCATCCACGCGGCGACGATGGTGACCTCGGGTGTGTTCTTGATGACTCGCGTGGGCCCCGTTTTGCACGCCTCGTACGAGTGGGCGCCGATGGTGATCGCGGGTGTCGGTGCGGCGACCGCGTTGTATGCGGCGACGATCGCCGTTGCCCAGAACGACATCAAGCGGGTGCTTGCGTACTCCACAGTGTCGCAACTCGGATTCATGTTCCTTGCCATCGGTTCGGGTGCGTACGTGGCTGCGATCTTCCACCTGGTGACCCATGCGTTCTTCAAGGCACTGCTCTTC
>JBJTFU010000134.1:0-8506 GCA_046093585.1 Ilumatobacteraceae bacterium
CAAGGTTCACTCCAACGGCGCATCGCTCCCGTCGTCGCTCTCGTCCTCACGGCAGTGTGGTTCACGGTGATCCATCTCCAGCCGATCGAATTCCCCGGCTTGTTCGCCTTCGCCCTCGTCCTCGGATGGTGTCGGTGGAGGTCGGGAAACATCGGTATGGCGTGGGTGGCACATGTGGCATTCAACGTGGCCGGACTCTCGCTCGTGGTGCTCACCGCCTGATCTCGTGAACGTGCGACCTGTGGCGATCGCGGTGTCGCTTTAGGCTGAGCGATCGTGGAAGACCAGGCGGGGTTGGCTGACCAGCAGGCGCCGGTCGAGCAGGTCGAGGTGAACCGCAGGTCACTCTTTCACGACGTCTCGTATTGGCAGCGTTTGAGTGCGCTGATCGTGGTCGGCATGTGCACGGGCTTCCTCTTGCTCACGCTGCACCCCGAGTTGATCCTCCGCAACAACACGCCGACGGGCGGCGACTTGGGCGCGCACGTGTGGGGTCCCGCCTACTTGCGTGACCATCTCCTTCCTTCTTGGCGCCTGACTGGTTGGAGCATGGATTGGTACTCGGGTCTGCCGGTGTACCGCTTCTACATGGTGGTGCCGGCGCTGCTCGTGTTGTTGTTCGACGTGTTGTTGCCCTACGGCATCTCGCTCAAGTTGGTCGCCGTCGTGGGCATCCTCGCCTTGCCGTGGTGTGCATGGCGCTTCGGGCGACTGGCGCGCTTCGCATTCCCGCTTCCCGAGATGTTCGCGATCGCGGCCACGATCTTCCTCTACGACGAGAGCTTCACGATCTATGGCGGGAACATCGCTTCGACGATGGCGGGAGAGTTCTCCTTCTCGATTTCGCTCGCCTTGGCATTCCTCGCCTTCGCCGCGGTTGCTCGTGGTCAAGAGACGAATCGTGGGGTGGTTGTGGCGGCGGTGTTGCTGGCGCTGTCCGCGCTGAGCCACGGCATCGTGCTGATGTTCGCGTTCGGTGGCGTTCTCTTGCTCGTGCTGTTCAGTCAACGGCGACGGGCCGCGTGGTTCGGCGTCAAGACGATCCTGGTGGCGATCCTGCTGTCAGCCTTCTGGGTGGTGCCCTTCCTGTTCAACCACGCGTTCATGACCGACATGAAATACGAGCCGCGACCGAGCGGGGCCAATGACTCGTTCTGGTCGATGTTCTTCCCCCTCAACGACACGCTGGACGCACTCTTTCTCGTCGGTGCGGTGATCGGTTTCGTGGAGATGTTGCGGACACGACACCGAGTCGGTATCTGGATGGGTGTGTACGCAGTGCTCCTCGCGGCAGGAGTGTTCATCGCGCGCGAGAGTCTCCCCGTGATCGGTCTGTTGTGGAACCCGCGCATCCTGCCGTTCCTCTACATCCTGCGGTACTTCCTCTTCGCCATCGGCGTCCATGCCACCGCGTCGTTCGTCGTCCGCGCCTTCACCGCCGAGCGTCGATTGCGCGAACTGGTGGCAGTGCCTAGAGAGGATGAACTCCTGCAGGCGAGCCAGCCGCCGGTCGCACAGCCGCCGGTCGCACAGCGTGTGGTCGCCGAGCGTGTGGGTTTCTCGCTCACCGTGCTCGTCGTGTTCGGCCTCGTCACACTCGTGGCGCTCGGATTCCGGTTCCAGGAGTTGCCTGGTGCACGTTTCGTCTCGGACGAGTCCGGACAGTCGTATTACGCGTGGGGTCCGCTGCGAACGAAGGCGTCGAACGATGGATTCGTCGATGGTTGGGCCAGATGGAACTTCTCGGGATACGAGGGAAAACCGGCGTATGGCGAATACCACGGGATCGTGCAGACGATGCAACGACTCGGTGACGATCCTCGACATGGTTGCGGGCGTGCGCTGTGGGAGAACAATTCGGAATTGAACAAGTACGGCACCACCATGTCGTTGATGCTGCTGCCGTTCTGGACCGACGGCTGCATCGGTTCGTCGGAGGGATTGTTCTTCGAAGCATCGGGCACGACCGCGTATCACTTCATCGCTGCGGCTGCGATGTCCAAGCAGAGCAGCAACCCCGTCCGCGAGTTGCGCTACGACAACAACGACGCTCGACGTGGCGTTCGCTACCTCCAAGAGTTGGGCATCCGCTACTACTTGGGATTCACTCCGGAAGCCGTCGCGTCCGCTCGTGCGGCCGAAGGTCTCACCGAAGTCGCCACGTCGGGACCGTGGGTGGTGTTCGAAGTCGCCGAGTCCGACGTGGTGGTGCCACTCGCTCGCCGGCCGATCGTGGTGAGTCTCGCCGGGGGTGACCCCCGTGAACGGTGGCTCGAGTTGGGCACGAGCTGGTTCCAGAACCCGACCGAGTGGAGCGCGTTGCCTGCGAGTGACGGGCCCGCTTCATGGCAGCGCACGGGTGTCGAAGTGGACACCGAACGCCGGACGGGTGAGCCTGGTTCGCGAGGACGAGACGTCGACGTCGTGGTGCCGACCGACCAAGTTGACGTCGTCGATCTGGAACCCGTCGAAGTGTCGGGAGTCGTCGTCGGTGAGCAGTCGGTGAGGTTCTCAGTCGACCGCGTTCGTGTACCCGTATTGGTGCGGGTCAGTTACTTCCCGAATTGGGCCGTCGACGGCGCCGAAGGACCGTTTCGTGTCGCACCGAACATGATGGTGGTGGTGCCGACCGATCGGGACGTTCGTCTGCACTTCGCCCTCTCATTGTGGGACAAACTGGCGTACGTGTTGACCGTCCTCGGCATCGTCGTGCTCGTGTTCGCTGCCCGGCGAGAGCGCAAGACCGCTGGGTAGCCTTCGGTAGTGCCAAATCTCGACGCCATCGTCAAGGCTTACGACATCCGCGGCACCGTCCCGGATCAACTCGACGCAGAAGCCGCGTACGCACTCGGCGTCGCCTTCGTCAAGTTCACGGGGGCGACTTCCATCGTCGTCGCCCATGACATGCGTCCGAGTGGCCTCGAGTTGATCGACGCCTTCCAGCGCGGCGCGCTGTCGCACGGGGTGAACGTCACCAACCTCGGACTCGCTTCGAGCGACCTGCTCTACTACGCCTCCGGGAAGATGGACGTCCCCGGGGCGATGTTCACCGCTTCGCACAATCCCGCGCAGTACAACGGCATCAAGTGCTGTCTTGCCGGTGCCCAGTCGATCGGGATCGACAACGGTTTGCGCGAGATGAAGGCGATCGCGGGGGAGGTGCTGGCGGGCCGCGAGCCGGCCAAGGCGGCGACGGCGGGTGTACTCGACCACGCCAACTTGCTGAGCGAGTTCGCCGATCACGTGGTCCGCTTCCTCGGTGGCGAGAAGTTGCGGTCATTGCGCATCGTCGCCGACACCGCGAACGGCATGGGGGGTCTCGTGGTCCCCGCCGTGTTCGATCGGCTGCAGTCGTTCAGCCTCGAGGTGATGTACGGCGAGTTGGACGGGACCTTTCCCAACCACCCGGCCGATCCATTGCAGCCGGCCAACCAACGCGACTTGCAGGCGCGCGTGCTCGCCGGATCGTTCGACGTCGGGTTGGCGTTCGACGGTGACGCGGACCGGGTCTTCGTCGTCGACGAACAGGGCAAGGGAATGTCGGGCAGCACGACGACCGCACTCCTCGCGTCTCGCTTCCTCCGCTTGAAGCCGGGGGCGACGATCCTCTACAACCTGATCTGTTCGAAAGCGGTTCCCGAAGTGATCGCGGAGTGCGGCGGCAACGGCATCCGCACGAAAAACGGGCACAGTTACGTGAAGCAGATCATGGCCGAGACGGGCGCGGTGTTCGCCGGTGAACACTCGGGCCACTACTACTTCTCCGACAACTACCGGGCAGACAGCGGGCTGATCGCCACGATGGGTGTGCTCGGTGAGATGTGTCACTCGGGCGAGGCGTTGGGCGACCTACGCAAGCCACTCGAACGCTATGCCTCGAGCGGCGAGATCAACACCACTGTCCCCGACATCGACCAGGTGATCGCGCGCATCGCGTCCGACTACGCCCACCACCGCCAGGATCGCCTGGATGGGCTGACGGTGGATTGTGGATCCTGGTGGTTCAACGTGCGGCCGTCGAACACCGAGCCGTTGCTCAGGCTCAACCTCGAAGCACTCACACGTGAGGAATGCGACGATCGTGTCGCCGAGTTGCTCGGCATCATCACCGCCTTCTGAACCGAGACACCTGGGTCGATTGGGTAGCGTTTGGTCATGACCCTCGATACATCTCTGTTGTCGATCCTCGCTTGTCCCGAGGACAAGGGCCCGCTCTACTACTTCGCGGCCGACGGATTCCTCTTCAACCCGCGGTTGTCGCGCAAGTACCTCGTGCGCGACGGTATTCCGGTGATGTTGATCGAGGAAGCAGTGAGTGTCGAAGCGACGGAGAGGGACGCATTGATGCGCCGCATCTCCGACGAGGGCATTGCCCCCACATTCACTGGTTGAGACCAACTAGAGTCGCTCCGGTTACACATCAAAGGAGTCTCGATGTCCACATTCGCTGAGCGACGCGATTGGCGCGTTGCCGATCTCTCCCTCGCTCCGTTCGGTCGCAAGGAAATCCACCTCGCCGAGCACGAGATGCCGGGACTGCGCGCCTTGCGCAAGGAGTTCGGCAAGTCCAAGCCGCTGAAGGGCGCGCGGATCTCGGGTTCGTTGCACATGACGATCCAGACCGCGGTGCTGATCGAGACGCTCGTCGAACTCGGTGCCGAGGTGCGTTGGGCCTCGTGCAACATCTTCTCCACCCAGGATCACGCCGCGTCAGCCGTCGTCGTCGGTCCGAACGGCACGGAGGAGAACCCGAACGGCGTCCCCGTGTTTGCATGGAAGGGCGAGACGCTCGAGGAGTATTGGTGGGCAACCGACCAGATGATGACGTGGCCCGACGGTGACGGCCCGAACATGATCCTCGACGACGGTGGGGACGCCACCTTGCTCCTGCACAAAGGCGTCGAATACGAGAAGGCGGGGAAGGCTCCCGATCCGACGACTGCGGCGAACCCGGAATTGGCGATCGTGCTCGGTCTGTTGAACCGTTCATTGAAGAGCGATCCACAGAAGTGGACGCGGATGGCCAAGGGCGTCAAGGGCGTGACGGAGGAGACGACGACGGGAGTCAAGCGTCTGTATCGGATGGCGGAGACCGGCGAACTGCTGTTCCCGGCGATCAACGTCAACGACAGCGTCACCAAGTCGAAGTTCGACAACCTCTACGGCTGTCGTCACTCGTTGATCGACGCCATCAACCGCGCCACCGACGTGATGATCGCCGGCAAGATGGCGGTGGTGTGCGGCTACGGAGACGTGGGCAAGGGTTGCGCCCAGAGTCTGCGCGGCCAGGGTGCCCGCGTGGTGGTGACCGAAGTCGATCCGATCAACGCGCTGCAAGCGGCAATGGAGGGCTACCAGGTGCAGACGCTCGAGAGCGTCGTCGATCAGGCGGACATCTTCGTCACTGCCACGGGCAACGCCGACATCGTGCGCGTCGAGCACATGGCGAAGATGAAGCACAACGCGATCGTCTGCAACATCGGCCACTTCGACAACGAGATCGACATGGCGGGACTGGCCCGAAGTGGAGCGAACCGCGACCAGCTGAAGGCCGGAACCGACCTGTGGACGTTTCCCGACGGCCATGCCGTCATCGTGTTGGCTGAAGGTCGCCTCGTGAACCTCGGCTGTGCCACGGGCCACCCGAGCTTCGTCATGAGTTGCTCGTTCTCCAACCAGGTCATCGCGCAAATGGAGTTGTTCAACAACCTCGACAAGTACCCGATCGGCGTGTACGTGTTGCCGAAGCACCTCGACGAGAAGGTCGCGTCCCTGCACCTCGAGTCGCTCGGGGCGGTACTCACGCAGATGACCGACGAGCAAGCCGAATACTTGGGCGTGGAGCCTGCCGGACCGTTCAAGCCCGAGAACTATCGCTACTGATCGCTGTTGACTCGGCCGCGCGGTCGAGTCATTCCGCCCACTTCTGTTCGTCGACGGGCAGATCGAGATCCTTCATGCGAAGGCGGGGAATCGTGCGCCCGACGATCGGTCCGATCAACAAGGCGAAGGCGAGTGTGCCGACACCCACCGTGCCACCGAGGATCCATCCGACGAGGAGCACGGAGATCTCGACGGCGGTGCGAGCACGCGAGATCGCCATACCTCGCGCCGCCAGACCCGTCATCAGTCCATCGCGCGGCCCGGGCCCCAGTCCTGCGCCGATGTAGAAGCCGGAGCCGACGCCGACGAGGAGGATGCCGACGACCATGAACGGCACACGTGTCCAGTAGGTGGTCTGCTCCGGTACGAGCGCGATGACAACGTCGGCAACCACGCCGATCTGCACCGCGTTGAGGAGGGTGCCGATACCCACGCGTTGACGGAGCGGAATCCACAGGAAGAGGACGAGGAAGCTCGTGAGCACGAGAGCGCGGCCGAACGGCAATCCCGTCACTTTGCTGAAGCCGTCATGGAATACGTCCCAGGGTGCGAGGCCCATCGCCCCCTGCTTCTGCAGTCCGACTCCGGCGCCGAACAGGCCGAGTCCACCCACACATCGCAGGATCCGCTGCGTCGGACGATCCCGGAGCGGCGCAACGAAATTGTTCACTGCCCGAGGCTAGTCAGCACGTCGAACCAGCACCGTGAAAGGCATCGATGAGTCGTCGATCGAGGCGAGATGATGTTGTTCGATCGAGAGTGTGAGTCGTGCGCTGGCGAGGGCTACCCGCTTTGCTCGTCCTGTACGCATCGACTGCGCACGGGGCCGACACCTGCGTTCACGTGCCTGCGCGGAGTGGAAATCCGTGCAGCGGGTGTCTATGACGGGGTGTTGCGCGACCTCGTGCTCGTCCTCAAACGGCGCAGATCGCGTGTCGTGGCACACCTGCTCGCCGAGTTCGTGGTGGATCGTCTTGGCGAGTGCGCCCTCGACGCGGACGTGGTGACGTGGGCACCGACTTCGCGCAAGCACGTGCGCGAGCGGGGTCACGATCAGGCCAGGCTGATCGCTGCCTCATTGTCCCGGCTGCTCGGTGTGCAGATGGGGCGCTCATTGGTTCGTGAAGGGGATCACGCCCAACGAGGCCGCTCACGTCGTGATCGGTTGGACGGTCCACGGTTCGCGGCATCACCGCTCGTGCGTGGACGGAGGATTCTCGTCATCGACGACGTCGTCACGACGGGTGCGACCTTGACATCTGCCCATCAGTGTCTGATCGCACGCGGTGCTTCGCGCGTGGCCTGTGTGGCGGTTGCCGCCACTCCTGAACCGACGGTCATTCGGTAGCCTGAACCGCGCCATGGCACTCCTTGATCGCGTACTCCGTGCCGGCGAGGGCAAGAAGGTCAAGGCGCTCGCCGCCGTCGTTCCCGAGGTCAACGCCCTCGAATCGGCGATGAAGGCACTGAGCGACGATGCGCTGCGGGCCAAGACGGGTGAGTTCCGGTCGCGGATCGAACGAGGAGAAGACGTCGACGACCTGATGGTGGAGGCCTTCGCCGTGGTCCGTGAAGCAGCCGGGCGGGTGATCGGCCAGCGCCACTTCGACGTCCAGTTGATGGGTGGTGCGGCGCTCCATGCGGGCTGGGTGGCCGAAATGAAGACGGGAGAAGGAAAGACCCTCGTCTCCACGCTTCCTGCCTATTTGAACGCCCTTTCGGGCAAGGGCGTGCACGTCGTCACGGTCAACGACTACCTCGCCAAGTTCCATGCGGAGTGGATGGGCAGGATCCATCGCTATCTCGGATTGTCCGTCGGACTCGTCGCACCCGGACACCGACCGACGAGTGCGGAGAAGCGCGTCGACTACCTCGCCGACATCACCTACGGAACGAACAACGAGTTCGGCTTCGACTACCTGCGCGACAACATGGCCTCGACGAAGGAAGACAAGGTGCAGCGCGGTCACCATTTCGCGCTCGTCGACGAAGTGGACTCGATCCTCATCGACGAAGCACGCACGCCGCTGATCATCTCCGGCCGTGTCGCCGATGCGGCCAAGACGTACTACCGATTCGCATCGATCGTTCGGTCGCTCAAGCGCGACGTCGACTTCGACGTCGACGAGGGCAAGCGAATCGTGATGCCGACGGAGTCGGGTATCGAGAAGGTCGAGCAGGCGCTCGGTATCGAGAACCTCTACGACCAGGTGCAACAGAACTTGGTGCACCAGTTGCAGGTTGCGCTTCGCGCTGCGGTGCTCTATCACCGCGACAAGGACTACATCATCCAGGACGGCGAGGTGAAGATCGTCGACGAGTTCACTGGACGCATCCTCGAGGGGCGTCGATGGAGTGAAGGTTTGCACCAGGCGGTCGAGGCCAAGGAAGGGGTGAAAATCAAGGAAGAGAACCAGACCCTCGCCACGATCACCTTGCAGAACTACTTCCGTATGTACGACAAGCTCGCGGGCATGACGGGAACGGCGCAGACCGAAGCCGCCGAGTTGATGAACACCTACAACTTGCAGGTGGTGCCCATCCCGACCAACCGCCCGATGATCCGCGAAGACAACGCCGACCTGATCTACAAGACGGAACATGCCAAGTTCGACGCCGTGGT
>JBJTFU010000135.1:0-2960 GCA_046093585.1 Ilumatobacteraceae bacterium
CCAGATCGTCAGCCCATAGGTGGCGGGGTCGAGTTCGGGCGGCATCTCGGGGTCCTGCCAGCGCAACGGATCCAAATCGGCGATCAGGTGGCCGCGCACGCGGTGCACGCGGATCAAGGTCGCGATCTGCATCTGCTTGTCGAGCATCGCGTCCTCGGAGTCGAGGTCGTTGACGTCTTGGATCCAGGTGACCGGCTTGTACGGCACGCCGACAGAGGAGAACACGTCGTCGTAGAAGCCGTGCTCCCCGACCAAGCACTCATGCACGCGCTTCAAGAACAGTCCGCTCTCGGCACCCTGGATGATGCGGTGGTCATACGTGCTCGTCACGGTGACGACCTTGGACACCCCGATGCGGGTCAGCGAACGCTCGTCGGAGCCTTGGAACTCGGCCGGATAGTCGATCGAGCCGACGCCGACGATGACGCCCTGTCCGGGCATCAGCCTCGGCACCGACTGCACCGTGCCGATCGTGCCGGGATTCGTCAGGCTCACGTTGGCGCCCTGGAAGTCCTCGACGGTCAACTTGTTCGCCTTCACCTTGCGAATGATCTCGTCGTAGGCGAGGAGGAACCCGGCAAAGTCGAGCGTGTCGGCGTTGCGCAACACCGGAACCACGAGCGTGCGCTGTCCGCCACCCTTGTCGACGTCGACCGCGAGCCCGATGTTGACGTGGTTGTGGCGCTGCAACATCGGCTTGCCGTCGTCACCGACGACGTAGGCGTTCTTCATGTTCGGCACCGCGTCGGCGATCGCCCGCACGATCGCATAGCCGATCAAGTGCGTGAAGCTGACCTTCGGTTGGCCGGTGCGGGAGCGGTAGTTGTTGAGCACCTTGCGGTTGACCTCGAGCAACTTGGCCGGCACGTTGCGGAAGCTGGTTGCCGTCGGCACCGAGAGCGACCGATCCATGTTCGTGGCGATCGCCGCCGACACGCCCCGCAACGGCTCTGGTGCACCATCGGGCACGATCTCCGTCGGCTGGGTGACGCGAGGCTTGGGCGGCTCGACGCCCGGCGAGGTGACGACGGGGGCAGCGACGGGAGCCGCCTTGGACTCGGCGGGAACGACTGGTCGGATGATCTCGGCGGTGTCGTCGGTGCGCGGTGTGCCGGCGGGCTTGAAGTCACTGAAGAACTCGCGCCAGTTCTCGCCGACCGACGACGGGTTCTCACGGAACCGCTCGTACATCTCTTCGACCAGCCAGGAGTTGGCGCCGAAATCCTCGGGGCGGGGTCGTTCGAGCATCGGTTTCATCGTACTCACTGGGCAGAAATGCCTGCGATGACGAGGTAAACGTCACGGCGAACTGCGCTCACCACCCCTCCGCCGGTCCGTCTCGTCGAAAACCGTATGTATCCGATCGGATACACTCCCAACCATGGCAAACGAGCTTCTTGAAATTGCCCGTCGACGGGCCGGGTTGACCCAGGAGGAGCTGGCGGATCGTGCATCGACATCACGGCCGACCCTGTCCGCTTACGAAAGCGGGCGCAAGTCACCCACGCTTGCAACTGCCGAGAGAATCCTGCACGTCGCCGGATTTGTGCTCACACTCGATTCCAGACCGAACTTTCGCCAAGTAAAGCCGGGCCGTGGTCGTTCGTTCTATGTCGCCGATGCCCTCTGGAGGCTTCCCGTCGACACTGCACTCGCTCGTGTCGACCTACCACTGCACCTCGACTGGAGCAGCGTCGGCCGTACACACGACCTGTCGAAGCGACGATCCCGAGCTCGGTGCTATGAAGTTGTTCTTCGCGAAGGACTGCCCGACGACATCGTGACTCTCGTTGATGGAGCCCTTCTGTGCGATCTGTGGGACGACCTCGTTTTGCCACGGGCGATTCGCCGGGAGTGGGAACCGACGATCGAGCGCCGATAACGGCTGGACATCACTTCTTGTGCCAAGAAAAATCAAGGTTCGGTACTTCCGACGAGCATCCCCGTCACGCCCCTCTTTACACTGAAAGGCATATGACACGTCTCCCCGTTTTTCGCCCCCTTCTCGGTCTCGTCCTCGCCGCTGGCATTGCTGCAGGTTGTTCGAGCTCGAGTGCGACCCCCGACACCGTCCCTGCAGGCACCGATCTTGAGGTGCGCGCAGTCTCGGGTCTGCGCTTCGACAAGACCTCCTATTCCGTAGCCGCCGGTGAGTCCCTCGTCGCCTACGTGAACGACGACTCGATCCGCCACACCCTCGTCGTCGTCAAGGACGGCGTCACCGTGTCGGGATTCGAACTGCAAGTGAACCGTTCAGGCGACGTCGATTCTGGATCGGTGACCCTCGAGCCGGGCACCTACGAACTGTTCTGCACGGTGCCGGGACACCAGAGCATGAAGGCTGCGCTCACCGTCAGCTGACCTTCGCGCTCACTTGCGCACACATCGGGGTGATCGGTCACCGCAGACCATGAAGAGTTGAAAAACGGCAAAACCCCAGCCGTTTGCCGAAGCAGGGACGGTTCTGGGGCCTGTATTGAAGAAGATAGCGGACTTCTATTGATTCTGTACGTCATGTTTCGCCAACTCACGCACACAACCCCGTGAAGCACGAAGGCCGCCCCCACCGTGTGGTGAGAGCGGCCTTCGAGAAGTACTCGTGATGTTCGGCGACTAGCCGAGCATGACCTCGGAGAGGATCCAGAGGATCGCCCACAACACGCCGCTCGTGATGAGCGCGTTCTTGTGGCTCTCATACATCCAGAGCATCTTGTTGCCGGCCTTGATGCCGCCGAAGATGCCGACTGCGTTCAGCTCCAACAGCGCGGTGATCACGATCGCGATGATGAAGTAGGTGCGCACGTCGGATGCGGTGGCGTCCGGGAACGCTCCCGTGTAGAAGTGTGCGGAACCGACCATGAACCAGAGCATCGAGACCGAGAAGATCATGTTCTGGCGCGAGGCGAGGAGCGCCTTGCGACCTGCGGTCGCGGCGTTCGGGTCTGCCTCACCACCACCGA
>JBJTFU010000136.1:0-22028 GCA_046093585.1 Ilumatobacteraceae bacterium
GTGGGAACAGATTCGCCAGGCCGCAACGAAGGCCTCGAGCCCCACGTTGCTCCATCGCGAGCCACCACTGGCCGTGCGGGTGATTCGCGAGGAGTTCAGCAGCGAGTATCGCGGGATCGTGATCGACGATCCCGAATTGCATCGCGAAGTGCAGGACTACGTCCGAGCATTCAACCCCGAGTTCGCCGACCGCGTGGAGTGTTACGACCCCGGCGACCAGGGCCTGTCGTTGTTCGAGCAGCACCGCGTGCACGAGCAGGTGCACAAGGCGCTCGATCGCAAGGTGTGGCTACCGTCGGGTGGCTCGCTGATCATCGAGCACACGGAAGCGCTCACCGTGATCGACGTCAACACCGGCAAGAACGTGGGTAAGTCGAACCTTGAAGAGACCGTGTACCACAACAACCTGGAGGCAGCCGACGAGATCGCCCGACAGCTGCGCCTGCGTGACATCGGCGGCATCATCGTGATCGACTTCATCGACATGGAGATCAAGGAGAATCGACGTCGCGTGGTGGAGGCGTTCAAGGACGCTCTGGCTCGCGACAAGACGCGAACCCAAGTGTTCGAGATCTCCGAACTCGGCCTCGTGGAAATGACGCGCAAGCGCATCGGCGAAGGACTCCTGACCAGCTTCGCCAGCACGTGCCTGGAGTGCGAGGGCAGGGGAATCACCCTCGACCTGAGCATGCTCGACTAGCAAGATGGCAGTTGGATGCCCTCGGGCCGCCCGTTAGGATCGTCACCCGTTATGTACGCGATCATCGATGCAGGTTCCAAGCAGGAAAAGGTGGCCCAGGGCCAGCAGGTACGGGTCGAGTTGCTCGACGTTGCCGAAGGCCAGGAGGTCGA
This sequence comes from Ilumatobacteraceae bacterium, assembly GCA_046093585.1. Taxonomy (GTDB): domain Bacteria; phylum Actinomycetota; class Acidimicrobiia; order Acidimicrobiales; family Ilumatobacteraceae; genus UBA3006. The sequence continues at coordinate 853 of JBJTFU010000136.1, forward strand.
CCTCACTCCGTTGCTCCTCGTCGATGGCGCCACGGTGTTGTCGACCCCCGCTGAGTTGGCCAAGGTGAAGGTGACCGCCAAGGTGCTGGGGATCGCCGCTGGTCCGAAGATCAACGGTTTTACCTACAAGCGTCGTACCAACCAGCGTCGCCGTTTCGGTCACCGCCAGAAGTACTCGCTCCTCGAAATCACCAAGATCGCGAAAGGCTGAACGATGTCAAAGACCAATGGTGGCGGTTCAACCAAGAACGGTCGTGACTCCAATGCGCAGCGCCTCGGTGTCAAGGTGTTCGATGGCACCAAGATCACTGCTGGCACGATCCTCGTTCGTCAGCGTGGCACGAAGGTGCACCCGGGTCTGAACGTCGGTAAGGGCAAGGACGACACGCTGTTCGCTCTCGAAGGCGGCAGTGTGAAGTTCGGTCAGCGTCGTGGCCGCAAGGTCGTCGACGTACTCCCGGCGAACTAGCCCGCTCTTCGACCGCGTTGCGGTCGTTCTAGACGTCGATTCCCTTCGGTAGGCGATCGGCTCCCCATCCGAGCAGGTGCTCGCCTTGTCGACACGCGAAGCGGTCGGTCATCCCTGCCACGTAGGCGACCGCAGCATGGAGCGTGGCCGGACTCTCGGCGACGAGTCCGTCGTGGTCGGGAAGCAGATGTGGTGTCTTCACGTAATGCTCGACGAGGGCTTGGAGCAGGTCGATCACCGCTTTGGCCTGTGCGCGCGATGCATCGCGCATGTAGATGCGTTCGTAGTTGAACTGTCGGAAATGGGCCAGCGCTTCGGCGACGTCGGCCTCCATGCTGATACGCCCCGAGCGCGAACTTGCAGAGACCATGGCGCCGATGAACGCGCGCAACTGACTGGACCTCGTGGTGCCACACCGTGACTGCACCGTGGCGGGCAGCGAGTCGGGGGAGACGATCGATGCGGCAACCGCATCTTCGAAGTCGTGGCAGACATAGGCGATGCGATCGGCCCACGACACCACTTCTCCCTCCGGGGTTTGTGGGGCAGGTCGGGACCACGAGTGGTTGCGGATGCCATCCAGCGTCTCGACGCACAGGTTGAGTGGAGCAAGCGTCACGTCTGCACCCCAGGACGCGTGGTCGAAACCGTCCTGGACGTAGGGGCTGAGTGCGTCCTCACTGGCGTGTCCGCCCGGGCCATGACCGCAGTCGTGGCCGAGTGCGATGGCTTCAGTGAGTGTCTGGTTGAGGCCGAGCGCCCGGGCGATGGCCACGGCAACCTGGGCGACTTCGAGGGCGTGGGTGAGGCGGGTTCGTTGGTGATCTTCGGGGAACACGAACACTTGTGTCTTGCCCGCCAACCGACGGAATGAACTGGCGTGCAGGATGCGGTCACGGTCGCGCTCGAAACAGGTGCGGAACGGATCGGCTTGCTCCTCGATGGCCCGATTGCCCGCGCCGAACGAGCGTGTGGCCAGGGGCGCGAGATGTTCGTTCTCGAACGACTCCCGCTGTTGGCGATCGACCACCTCGTTCGTTCCTGGGCCGGCCCACGAATCGCGGTGGGCGAAGCGCACACCCGCTTCGTGCTCGTGACCGTGCATGGTGCTGGCCCACGACACTGCACGGCTCTGGTTCGCGTCTGGATGGGAGGGGGACATGTCTCCAAGTTAGGTGTGGGGTGCAGCAGTAGCCTGACAAGCCCCTATGAGCGCATTCGTCGACGAGGCCCAACTCAACGTTCGCGGTGGCGACGGCGGTTTTGGCTGCGTCAGTTTCCGTCGCGAAGGCCCGGTGGCGTTCGGCGGACCCAATGGTGGCGACGGTGGGGATGGCGGATCGGTGTGGTTGGTGGCCGATCACAACGTGGCCTCGCTCCTCGCGTTTCGCGACCATCCGCACCGCAGGGCGGGTGACGGGGTCAACGGGATGGGCAAGGACCTCCATGGTCGGCGGGGCGAGGATCTCCTGGTGGCGGTGCCCGAGGGCACGGTGGTCAAGGACATGTACACGGGCGAGTTGCTCGCCGATCTCGCGACTCATGGAGCGCGGTACTGCGCCGCACCGGGAGGTCGCGGAGGTCGTGGCAACGCGCGCTTCCTGTCCAATCGGAGGCGCGCCCCCAAGTTCGCCGAGCAAGGTGAGCACGGCTCGGAGTGGTGGCTGAAACTCGAACTGAAGCTGATGGCCGATGTGGCACTCGTCGGGTTTCCCAACGCCGGGAAGAGCACCTTCATCAGTGCGGTGTCGGCCGCCAAGCCGAAGATCGCCAACTACCCCTTCACGACCTTGGAGCCCCACCTCGGCGTCGTGCGTCTCGACGAATCGACGGAGTTCGTGATCGCCGACATTCCGGGAATCATCGAGGGCGCAAGCGAAGGAAAGGGCCTCGGTCACCAGTTCTTGCGGCACATCGAGCGGGCGCGCGTGTTGTGTCTGCTCGTGGACCTTGCGCCAATGGATGAGATGCCCGCCGCCGAGCAGGAGCGCGTGTTGTTGCGCGAGCTCGGTCAGTATCAGCCCGAGTTGCTGGAGCGTCCGCTCGTCACGGTCGGCACGAAGATCGATGCCGCGACTGCAGAGACGAAGGCGGCGTGGGGTGGTCTCGCCATGTCTGCGGTGACCGGCGAAGGAGTGCGTCCCGTCCTCGGTGACTTGGCGCGCAAGGTGATGGAGGCACGTAGTCAGGTGCACACGACGCCGTCGACGGTGGTGTTGCGTCCCGTGCCCGAGGGAACGCAGATCGAGAAGGTCTCGGCGAACGAGTTCAGGTTGTACGGGCGCGACGTGCTCCGCGCCGTCGCGTTGAACGACGTGACCACTCCCGATGCACTCAACTACATCGAGGAACGTCTCAAGCACCTCGGTGTCTTGCGACTTCTGGCCAAGGCGGGCGCTATCGAGGGCGCCACCGTGCACATCGGCGAATTCAGTTTCGACTACGTGCCGGAGGCGTCGTGAAAGTGGGTGAGGCATGAGGGTGGTCGTGAAGATCGGCACATCGTCGGTCACCTCCGAGAGTGGCGCGATCAAGGACAGCGCGATCGCTTCGCTGTGCGCCCAAGTGGCGGAGATGCGCCAGGGTGGTCACGAGGTCCTGGTGGTGTCGAGTGGCGCGGTGGCCGGTGGCGTGGATGCGCTCGGCATGACCGAGCGACCGAGCGACACCTTGACACTGCAGGCGCTCGCCGCGGTCGGCCAGAGCAGGCTGATGGAGCGGTACAACGCCCAGTTCCGGGAACACGGTCTGGTCGCTGCCCAAGTGTTGCTCACCCCCAACGACTTCATCGACCGGCGGCAGTACCTGCATGCCCGCGAGACCGTGGACCGACTGCTCGCTCTGGGTTGTGTCCCCGTGATCAACGAGAACGATGCGATCGCGGCGGACGAGATTCGCTTCGGCGACAACGACCGGATCGCCGCTTTGTTGGCGCACAGCGTGCAGGCCGATCTCCTCGTACTGCTCACCGACATCGATGGTTTGTACACCGACGATCCGACGAAGAGTCCCGATGCTCGTCTCGTCGAGGTGGTCGCGGCCGACGACCCCTTGCTGTCGGTGCACGCAGGTGCGTCGGGAACCGCTCGCGGGAGCGGGGGCATGGCGAGCAAACTCTCGGCCGCGCGAATCGCTTCGTGGTCGGGGGTGCGAACGGTGATCGCTGCGGCCCGCAAGGAGAACGTGCTCGCGCTCGCAGTGGCGGGCGACCGCGCGGCGGGTACCCAGTTCTTGCCGCACGACCGTCAACTGTCCGCGCGCAAGTTGTGGATCGCGTTCGCTGCCCAACTCGCCGGATCGGTCGTCGTCGACGAGGGTGCGCGTCAGGCATTGGTCCAGCGCAACACGTCGTTGCTGCATGCCGGCGTCACCGAGGTGCACGGCGACTTCGTCGCGGGTGACACCGTCGAGATTCGCGGTGAGGACTCAGGCGAGGTGATCGCCCGCGGCATGGTCTCCGTGGATGCAGTGCAGGCCGGTGCGGCCGCAGGATTGCAGAGTGTGGATCTCCCCGAGGGAGTGCCCACGGAGCTCGTTCACCGCGACGACTTGGTGGTCTTCCTCTCCAGGTAGAGGCGAGCGGCGTGGCGCAGGTCCTCGTCGCGCAGCACTACCAGTACGACGACGAATGCGGCGATACCCGGGATGCCGGCGAGGAGCAGCGTGACGAGTGATTGCAGTGCGCCATCGGCGGGGAGTACCCGCGACATGACCCAGGTGATCGTGGTCATCGCCGCGCCGGCCACCACGTAGCGCGCGAGAGGTGCGCCGAGACGGGAGAGCGACCAGGCCGGAGTGGTGGCAGAGAGCGAGATCGCGGCCACGATCGCACCGATGAGGTAGGCGACCCCGAAGGCCATGCCCAGCCCGAGCACGTCGAGCGAGTCGACGAGCACGACGGCGAGTGCAACGTTGATGGCGTTCTCGACGATGTTGATCAGGAACGGAGTACGCGTGTCGCCCTTGGCATAGAAGCCACGCAACACGAAGAGGTAGGTGGAGAAGCCGACGAGGCCGATGGCCAGTCCGCTGAGTGCGCGCGAGGTGGACTCGATCGCTGCGACGTCGAAGTTGCCGTGACCGAGCAAGAGCGAGACGAGCGGTTCGGCCAAGGTGACGGCGACGATCGAAGCGGGAAGGGTGAGCAGGATGGTCACGCGAATGCCCTGGGAGATGCGTGCCGCGAACTCCTCGTGCCGACCAGCGCGGTGCTTCTCGGCCAGGCGCGGCAGGAACGTGGTGGCGATGGACACGGCGAGCAAGCCATGGGGTAGCTGAAAGATCACGAACGCCTTGGTGTAGGCGTCGACGAGACCACTCCCTGGCGACGCCAGATTCTTGATCACGACGAGGGCCACTTGGTTGGCCAAGACATAGCCGACCGACCACGTGGAGAGTCGCAGGAGATTACGCACCGATTCGTTGCTCAGGCTTGGGGCGAACGAGAGGCGGATCCCTGCGCGCCTCATCGTCCACCACTGGAGAAAAGCCATCACCGTGATGCCGATCGTGGTGGAGAGGCCGAGGGTCCACGTGGTGGCACTCATCGACGAGATGTTGGCGATCGACGGTGGGTCGTCGGCGCCAGTGACGGGTACGAGGAGGAGGATGCCGATCGTGATCAGGTTGGCGAGCGCCGGGGACCACGCTCCCGTCGCGAACCTTCCCCGCGCATTGAGTACCGCAGAACTGAGCGCCGCCATCCCGTAGAAGAAGATCTGCACGACGAAGATGCGTGTCAACAAGGTGCCGGCAGTGCGGAACGCGGCCACGTCGATGTCGCCCGAGGGTGACAGGGTGAACACGCGGAAGATCCAACCTGCGGACAGGACGGCCAGAGCCGTGACGGCGGCGAGCAGGACGAGCGCAGTCGAGTACACCGCATCGAGGTCCGGATGGTGTCGGGAAGAAGTGTTGCGTCTCAGGATGGACACGACGAGGGGAACGAGGGACGCGGACAACACGCCCCCGATCAGCAGCTCGTACACGGCATTGGGTGCGTTGTTCGCGATCTCGAAGACGTCGGCGACGGAGGTCTGACCAACGATCGAGGCGAAGACGATGATTCGCGCGAGCCCGGTGATGCGTGAGGTGGCGGTGCCGCTCGCAACCAGGAGGTTCGATCGCACGAGCCCACTCATCGTCGCTTCATCGTAGGTCCCACGGGGACGAGAGCAGGCCAAAGAGTAGGGTTGTCGAAATGGATAATCGCTTCGAATCGGTGCAGCAAGTTCGCGATGGACTGAAGAAGGTCAACTATCTGGCCGATGAGGGCATTGCCGGAGTCGTCTATCTCGCGCAGCGTCTGGGTAAGCCGATCCTCGTCGAGGGTCCCGCCGGCACGGGCAAGACACAATTGGCCAAGAGCGTCGCCGAGATGACCAATGCGCGGCTCATTCGTCTGCAGTGTTACGAGGGCCTCGACGAGTCGAAGGCGTTGTACGAATGGAACTACAAGAAGCAGCTGCTGCGTATCCAAGCCGACAAGTCGAGCGACTCCTGGACCGAGGTGCACGACGACATCTTCAGCGAGGAGTTCCTCCTCACTCGTCCACTCTTGGAGGCGATCAGTAGCGACAATCCCGTCGTGTTGTTGATCGACGAAGTGGACCGGGTGGAGATCGAGACCGAAGCGCTCCTGCTCGAGATCCTCTCCGAGTACCAAGTCTCGATTCCCGAGCTGGGGACTATCACCGCCAAGCAGATCCCGATGGTCTTCCTCACCTCGAACAACACCCGCGAGTTGTCGGAGGCGTTGAAGCGCCGCTGTCTGTACTTGCACGTCGACTATCCCGACATGGATCGGGAGAAGGAGATCGTGCTGACCAAGGTGCCCGACATCTCGACGAACCTCGCCGATCAGGTGGCACGCATCGTGCGTTCGATTCGCCAACTCGATCTGAAGAAGGCTCCTTCGGTGAGCGAGACCTTGGACTGGGCGCGCACGTTGATGTTGCTCGGAATCGAGAACATCGACGCGCAGGAGGCGAAGGAGACGCTGCACATCCTGCTCAAGTACCAGACAGACATCGCCAAGGCGGCGAAAGAACTGAGTGTCGACTAGGTCGAGCACGCCATGAAGATGCTCGACCTGCTGTCCGGCTTCATCATCGAACTTCGCAACGCCGGACTTCCGGTGAGCCTGACGGAGAACCTCGACGCGATGGAAGCCGTCAAGGCGATCCCCCTCGAGGATCGCGAGGCGTTCAAGTACGCGCTCGGAGCCACCTTGGTCAAGAGCAACGCCCACTGGCGGGCGTTCGAGACGATCTTCGAGGTGTACTTCTCGCTGCGCGGCCCCGAGTACCAGATCGTCGGCGACGGCGAAGCCGGTGATGCGGAGCTCTGGCGCGACGAACAGGACATGCAACGTCAAGGCGAGGGCCGCGGACAGAGCGGCGGCTCGATGGACTCGCTCACGCCCGAAGAGATCGCCCAGATGTTGATGAACGCACTGATGAGTGGCGACCAGGCGATGATGCGCGCGCTCGCGCGACAGGCGGTGCAGCGCTTCGCGGGCATGGAGCCGGGCCGACCCGTAGGTGGCACGTACTACCTGTATCGCACGCTGCGCAACCTGGACCTCGACAACATGCTCGACAAGTTGATGCAGGCCACCAAGGACCAGGCGACGGAGGACATTACGCCGCTCGAAGAGCGCTTGGAGCGTGACGAGTATCAAGACCGCATCGATCGGTTCAAGCAGGAGGTGGAGGCCGAGATCCGGCGCCGACTCGTCGCCGATCGCGGTGCCGAGGCGATGGCCAAGACGCTGCGCAAGCCCCTTCCCGAGGACGTCGACTTCATGCACGCGAGTCGCGACGAGATGCAGTCGTTGAAGAAGGCACTCGCACCACTCACTCGTAAGTTGGCCGCTCGGCTGGCGCGCAAGCGCAAGCACGGTCGGCGTGGACCGCTCGACTTCCGCAACACCGTCCGCCACTCGTTGAGCTACGGCGGTGTGCCCGCCGACCCGAAGTTCAAGTACCCGCGTCCGGCCAAACCCGAGTTGATGGTGATCGCCGACATCTCGGGAAGCGTGGCTGCGTTCGCCAGGTTCACCCTCATGCTCGTCTACGCCATCCAAGGACAGTTCTCCAAGGTCCGCTCGTTCGTCTTCATCGACGGGATCGACGAAGTGACCGACTACTTCAAGGCGACCGAAGACATCGGCGAGGCGATCCATCGCGTGAATACCGAAGCGGACGTGGTGTGGGTGGACGGGCACAGCGACTACGGCCACGCGTTCGAGGTGTTCTGGGATCGCTACGGCAAGGACATCAACGCCAAGACGACCGTCCTGTTGCTGGGCGACGCGAGGAACAACTACCACGCCACCCAGTCGTGGGTGGTGAAGGAGATGAAGAAGCGTGGGCGCCACGTGTACTGGCTGAACCCCGAGCCGAAGAGTTATTGGAACACCGGTGATTCGGTGGTGGGCGAGTACGGCGGGTTCACCGACGGCGTGTACGAGTGTCGCAACTTGCGTCAACTGGAGTCGTTCGTCGAACAGTTGGCATGACGCGGCGTGCCGACGCACCGCAAGTGGTCATCGTCGGTGCGGGTGTAGCCGGTTCGGTCGTGGCCGCACGGTTGGCAAGTCGATGCGACGTGGTGGTCCTGGAGTGCGGTGGGAACGACGACCCGATTCACCACCCGACGCTGGCGATGCGGGATACCGCGACGTTCCGCACCACTCCGTACCCGCAGGGCACGGGTCTCGGCGGAGGTTCGCGAGTGAACGGCCTCGTGTTCGAGCAACCGCCCGCCGACTACTGGGAGTCGCTGGTGGCAAGTGGGCTCGACGTCTTCGCCGACATCGAGCGGGAGTACCCGGTTGTCGAGCAAAGTGCCGCTGATGGCGTGGTCGATCAGGCCCTGCTCGCCGCACACCCGCGCGCCCGACCCGCTCTGCTCGCCACGAGCAGCGGTGCGCGACGGACCGCGTGGGACCGCTGCTCTCCCGAGCGAGTGACCGTTCACTTGGGTGTCGAGGTGTCCCACGTGGCGATGAGGGGGGACCGCGCAATCGCCGTCGTCACCGCGTCCGGTGAGGAGATCCACGCGGACGAAGTGGTCTTGTGCGCCGGCGCGATTCCGTCGGCGACGATTGCCGCGCGCAGTGCCCTGATCGAACCAGTGGCGCCGGTGCTCGACCATCCCGGGGTGTTCATTCCACTGGTTCCGAACGAATCCCTGCACGGTTCGTTCGCGGGAGCGCTGCTGCTCGAGGACGGCGTGATGACGATGTCGGTGAACTCCGACGTGAGTGGACTCCTCGTCGGACTGATGTCACCGCACTCGATCGGACGACTACACGTCGGGAGTACGACGATCACCGTCGATCGAGGTCTGTTGACGGACGCTCGTGACCGGGCATCGTTGGCTGACGCGATACGGCGTACCGAAGTGTTGCTCGAACATCCTGCTCTTGTCGCACTCGCTGGAGCGTCTGCTGCTCTGGACGTCGAGGATGTCTCGTCTCGGGTCGGAGAGGGGATGTGGCACGCCACCGGCACGATGCCGATGGGGACCCGAGCGGACTCGGTACTGGACGGGTCGGGCAAGTTGCGGACGGCATCCAACGTGTGGTGCATGGACGCTTCGGTGTTTCCCGAGAACCCGCCCGTTCCGCCACAGGCGGCGGTGATGGCGAGCGCGGGCGTGCTCGCTCGTCGTTTCCTCAGTCTGACGACCAGTTGAGACTGCGCTCGACCCCGCGCTTCCACTCGCCATACAACACGTCTTCGAATCCGTTTGGTCGGGGAGTGAACTCGCGATCGAGTCGCCACGTCGCAGCGATGTGGTCGAGATCGCTCCACAGGCCTTCGGCAAGTCCTGCGAGCAGTGCCGCGCCGAGTGCCGTCGTCTCCAGTTCCTGTGGTCGGACCACGGTGCAGCCCAGGTGGTCGGCTTGCAGTTGGAGCATCAAGTCCATGACCGCTGCACCACCGTCGACGCGAAGGTTCGACAACGTCACGCCCGACGCGGCGGTCATCGCCTCGGCCACGTCGCGTACTTGGAACACGATCGACTCGACGACGGCTCGCGCAACGTGGGCGCGGTTGGTGCCACGGGTGATACCGAAGATCGAGCCGCGTGCACGCGGGTCCCACCACGGGCTTCCGAGGCCGGTGAAAGCGGGTACCACCACGACCCCGCCGGAATCCGCGACGCTCGCCGCGAGTGGGCCGATGTCTGAGGCGCGTTCGATGATCTGCAGTCCGTCGCGGAGCCACTGGATGGCTGCACCCGTGACGAAGATGGCGCCCTCGAGGGCGTAGGTGAGTGCACCGTCGCCCAGATCCCACGCCACCGTCGTGAGCATCCCCGTGGTCGGAGGCGGGCAGTCGTGGCCGACGTTCATCAGGAGGAAACTGCCGGTGCCGTAGGTGTTCTTTGCCGAACCCGCAGCGAAACATCCTTGTCCGAACAGCGCAGCCTGCTGATCGCCGGCGATCCCCGAGATGGGTATGCCGGCGGGGAGACCGGCGACCGCGGCCGTTTCTGCGCAGCGCCCGCTCGAGGGGACGACGCGGGGCAAGTTCGTGATCGAGACACCGAACAGCGCACACATCTCGTCGCTCCAACGATTGCTCCGGATGTCGAAGAGCATGGTGCGGGAAGCATTGGTGGAATCGGTGACGAAGGCCGCGCCGCCCGACAGTCGCCAGATCAACCATGAGTCGATGGTGCCGAAGGCCGTCGACGGAGTCGTCTTCAGTTCGCCGTGCCGAATGAGCCACTCGATCTTGCTGGCGGTGAAATAGGGATCGAGGACGAGTCCGGTCGTGTGCCGCACGGAGTCGAGATGATCGCCGAGTTCGCTGCAGCGGTCGGCGGTGCGACGGTCCTGCCAGACGATCGCTCGGGCGAGTGGGCGATCGGTGGCGCGGTCCCACGCGACCACCGTTTCGCGTGGATTGGTGATGCCGATCGAGGCGATGGAGATGCCGCGGTTGCGAAGTTCTTCGACCACTTTCGTCAACGTGGTCACCACTGCGTTCCAGATCTCTTCTGCGTCGTGCTCCACCCACCCGGGACGGGGGAAGTGTTGGGTGAACTCGCGATAGGACGATGCCGGAGACGTGGTGTCTCCGAGAAATGCCCGTGCCCGCACGCCGGTAGTGCCGGCGTCGACGGCGATGACGGCGTGATCGCTCACGACTGGTCGGTGATGTTCTCGAGGAGTGCGGGATCGATCTCGCGCGGACCCTCGTCGTCGGGAATCCCGCACGACGACACCGAACACGCGAGGACGACGAGGCCGAGCAGTCGCGAGGCCCGTCTTCGTCTCGGCATCGAACGGATCCACGGTGTGTCGACGATCGCGTTCATGGACGAACCTCAGCGTAAGTGGCGAGTGGCATCTCGACGAAGAAGCGGGCACCCCTGATGCCGTCGGTTCGATTGGCGGCCCAGATGCGGCCTCCGTGCATCGCGACGTGTTCGAAGGCGAGCGCGAGTCCGAGACCTGCTCCTTCCTGCCCCGATCGACGTCCTGCAGTGCCGCCCCTACTGAAGCGCTCGAAGATCTTCGCTTCCTCTCCTTCGATCAGTCCGAAACCATCGTCTTCGACGACGATCCACGCGTGGGAAGGAGGAGTGCCGCGCGGGGGAGCCTGCAACAACACCTTGGGCTTCCCGCCGCTGTGGATGCGCGCATTGTCGATCAGGTTGGCGATCACGCGAGCGAGTCGTCGACGATCTCCGCGGATCATCGCGCCTGCGAGTTCGGGGGACGGAGTCACCTCGGTGCGTGGAAGCGAACTCACCGACACCGCCTGCTCGACGAACTCGAGTAGGTCGAGCGGCTCGAGCACGAGGCGCACGGCGCCTGCATCGAACCTGGAGATTTCGAGGAGGTCTTCCACGAGTCGTTGGAAGCGCGAGACGTCGCTCGTGAGCAGGTCGAGCGCCGCTCGAGAACGCTCGGAGAGTTCTTCGCGCCGCGACTGCATGACCTCCACCGAGGCGGCCAAGGTCATCAGCGGTGAGCGCAACTCGTGGCTCACGTCGGAGGCGAATCGCGCGTCGCTCTCCACCCGCATCTGCAACGTCTCGACCATGTCGTTGAACGCCATGGTGAGAGCCTGCAGGTCGGGGTCTTCGGTGCTCTCGAGGCGCGTGTCGAGGCGGCCATCGGCGATCGCCCGAGCGGCTTGCGCTGCATTGGCCAAAGGCCGCACGGCGCGGTGCGAAGCGAACAGTCCGAGGGCGAACCCCACGAGGCCGGTGATCGCGGTGCTCACGAGCAACGCCAGGCGCAGACTCTGCAGCGCGTCGCGGACCTCGCGCAACGTGTCGAGCTCGAAATAGGTCGCATCGACGCTGTCGAGCGGAATGCCCACCAGCAGTGCCTGACCATCGCGGTACGGAACGATCATCGTCGCCGCGATTCGGTCGTCGATGACCATCCTGCGCAGGCTGTCGGGTAACGACGCTTCGGTGAATTGGGAACTCGAGTTGGTCCACTGGCCTCCAGCCCACAACAGGCGGCGCGCCGTTCCCACCTGATCGATGGCGGAGGAGTAGCCGTCCGGATTGATCGTCAGGTCGATCTGTACGCGGCGCGCGTTGGCGATCGCTTGGTTCACGCCCGTGGCTTCACGTTGTTGCAGCAGGTTGGACTGGGTGAGCCCATAGGTCGTGAAGGCGAGTACGCCGGCCAAGATCAGCGAGCCGAGGAAGAACATGAACAAGATCCGGTTGCGCAGACCGATTCGGCGTGGGCGCACTCGGCGATAGGTGGTGCGAATGATGCGCCGCCACCGCGTCAGGCGGTAGCGGGTGGGGCGAATCTCCGGGTCGAGGCTGGTCACGACTCGAGGCGATAGCCGAGACCACGCACCGTCACGACATGGCGAGGGTTGGCAGGATCGGCTTCCACCTTCATTCGCAGTCGCCTGATATGCACGTCGACCAGACGTCCGTCACCGAAGTAGTCGTAACCCCACACCTTGTCGAGCAGCATCTCGCGGCTGAACACGCCACCCGGATCGGCGGCGAGTTCACACAGCAAGCGGAACTCGGTCTTGGTGAGGATCACTTCCTTGCCGTCGATCAACACCTTGCCTTCCTCGGGAATCAATTCGAGGTCACCGAACATCAAGCGTGAGTGTCCGTGGGCCGACGGCTTGGCGCGTCGGAGCAGCGCCCTGATGCGCGCCGAGAGTTCTTTCGGTGCGAACGGTTTCGTGAGGTAGTCGTCGGCTCCCGCCTCGAGACCGGCGACCACGTCGTGTGTGTCCGAACGTGCGGTGACCATCACGACGGGAACGTCACTCGACTTGCGCAAGGCACGACACAACTCGAATCCGTCGATGCCGGGAAGCATGATGTCGATCAACACGACGTCGGCCGGCTTGCGATGGAACGCAGCAATGGCATCCTCGCCACTCGCGGCTTCTTCGACCTCCCAACCCTCCTCTTCGAGGGCCAACTTGACCGATTGCCGAATTCGCTCATCGTCCTCGACGGTGAGGACCCGAACCGTCATGGCTCAATCATTGCTGATCGGGACTGGTCGATTCGACGATCAGCCGACCGAGTGCCTCGAAGATCGCCGGGCTGGCCGTCATCGTTTCCGCGGGCCGGATCGGGCCGCCACGGAAGTCGCCCGTCCGACAACCCGCCTCCCGCGCGATCAGGTCGCCCGCTGCGATGTCCCACTCGTGCAGGTTCTCCTCGAAATAGCCGTCCAGTCGTCCGCAGGCCACGTAGCACATGTCCACGGCGGCGGCGCCGAACCGACGGATGTCGCGAATCCGACCGATCATCTTGGCGACGCGATTCGCCTGGATGGGTCGCGACTCCGGCGCATAACTGAAGCCGGTGGCGACGAGCGCCGTCTCCAAGCGGGCCTCGAGGTTGCAGGAGATCGGTGTGCCGTTCAGGTGTGCACCACCACCGCGCGTGGCCGTGAACATTTCGCCTGCTGCAGCGACGTACACGGCTCCGGCAATGGCGACGCCGCTTTGCCGTGCTCCGATGGAAACCGCCCACAGTGGAATGTCGTAGAGAAAGTTGCTCGTTCCATCGATCGGGTCGATGAACCAGGTGATGTCGTTCGAACCTGCATGAGAAGCACCCTCCTCGCCGACGATCGAGTCGAATGGGCGCAGTGAGCGAAGCCCCTCATAGATGAGAGTCTCCGAGGCCCTGTCGTACTCGGTGACCATGTCGGTGCGCGACGTCTTGGTCGAGACCTCCTGCAGTCCGCGCTTGCGACCGGCGAGGGCCATCTCGCCTGCCCGGCGGGCGAGGTCCTCTGCGACGCCCAACAACTCGATGGCCAACGGCCCCGCAGTGTCCGTCATCTAGCGATCTTGGTCCTGGATTTCGCGCCACTCGCCGAGTGCCCGCAGCACGAGTACGGCCACGACGCCCATGCCGAACGCGGTCAGCGTCGAGCCAAGGAACAGGCCGATTCCATTCGGGACGGTGCACTCGCCAGAACATTGGATGTCCACGAGCGCGTAGCCGATCAGACCACCTGCAACGCCTGCGACGAGCACGGCGACGAAGGCGACGGCTCGCGCCAACGGCGAGGGAAGTGCAGACAGTGGGCGGGACACGGCGTAGAGCGTAGTTTCGGTGCACGGTCGGCGCTTATGTTGGCGGGTGAATGAGATCCCCGAGCGACCGCGCGATCCTCCACGTCGACATGGACATGTTCTTCGTCGCGGTGGAGTTGCTCCTGCGTCCCGAGTTGCGGGGTCGCCCCGTCGTCGTGGGTGGTGATTCCGAACGTGGTGTGGTCGCCGCCGCATCGTACGAGGCACGTCGGTTCGGAGTGCACTCGGCGATGTCCTCGCGTCGGGCCAAGCAGTTGTGTCCGCAAGCCGTGTTCCTGTCCGGCAACATGAGCCTCTACGCCGACTACTCGAGTCGCGTGTTCGAGATCTTCGAAGACTTCACCCCTCTCGTCGAAGGTCTGTCACTCGACGAGGCGTTCCTCGACGTCACGGGTGCGCGGGTCGTACATGGCGAGCCAGAGGAGATCGGGCGAATGATTCGTCGTCGGGTCTTCGATGACGTCGGATTGCGCTGCAGCGTGGGAGTGGCGACGAGCAAGTTCGTCGCCAAGCTCGCCTCTGAACGGGCCAAGCCGCGGGCGACGAGCAGCGGTGTGAAGGAAGGGGTCGGTGTATTCGTGGTGGAGCACGGAACCGAGGTCGAGTTCGTTCGGGCGCTTCCCGTCGGCGCGTTGTGGGGAGTGGGGCCGGTGACGTTGGAGAAACTGACTCGGCTGGGGATCTACTCGGTCGACGATTTGGCTCGAGTTCCACTCGCAGCGTTGGCGAGTGTGGTCGGTGAGTCGCACGCGCACCATCTCCACGATCTCGCCCATGCGCGCGACGATCGGGCGGTCGTGCCCGATGGTGCCGCCAAGTCGGTCGGCAACGAAGAGACGTTTCTCGTCGACGTCGTGGATCGTGTCGAATTGCGATCGCACCTCGTGCGCCTGACCGACTCCGTGTTGACGCGTTGTCGTCGGGACGGACTGACGCCGCGCACGTTGACGCTGAAGATCAAGTATCCCGACTTCACCCTGATCACGCGATCGAAGACCCTCGATCATCCCGTGACCACTGTGCCCGCCGCGGTCAAGGTGTTGGACGACTTGCTGGCGAAGGTCGACCTCGAGCCCGGTGTGCGGCTGCTGGGAGTGAGTGGGCGGAACTTCGATTTGGAACACGTCCAGATGTCCCTGTTCGATGCAGCGACGGTCGAAGCCGACACGGCGAGCACCCTCGAGGAGGCCTGGGCACCAGCAACTCGGGCGATCGACGAGATTCGGGAGCGGTTCGGAGTGCGCGCCATTCGTCCCGCCAGCACGTTGGGCGACGAGCCCGCACCGGGAGGGGCCGCGTGGGGTCCGAACCAAACCGACCGCACGGATTGAGAAATGCCCGTCCCCGTGCGAAACTGAGGGTCGCATGCCACTTTCAGAAGACGAACAACGGATCCTCCGACAGATTCAGGAGCAGCTCGAGACCGACGAGCGGTTCGCGTCTGCGGTCTCTTCGTCGGGTCTGTATCGGCAAGCGGCGCGTTCGTTGCGCTGGGCTGCGCTGGGCGTGGTCGCATCGCTGGCGTTCACGATCTACGCGCTGCAGATCCACTTTCTCGTCGCCTTCCTCGGGTTCCTCGGCATGCTTGCGTGCGTGCTCGTGATCGAACGACAGTTGCGGGCCATGAGCAAGGTCGGACTCAAGGACGTCTCGGCCACCATTCGCGGGGCCCGAATGAACGCGCAGTCGATCCGCGACAGGTTCACGCGAGACGTCTGATCCCGTGAGTTCCCGTGCGAGCGGGTATCTTGCCGTCGACATCGGCGGCACCAAGATTGCGGCTGGAATCGTCTCTGCGGGCGGTGCTGTGCTGTCGAGCGATCAGGTGCCGACGCCTGCCACGGGAGTGTGGGAATCGTTGGCCGCACTCGTCGATCGACAGTTGCGTGGGTCGCCGATCGACGTGACGTCGTGTGGCGTCGGATGTGGAGGACCGATGCAGCCCGACGGCGAGTTGGTCTCGACGCTGCACATTCCTGAGTGGCGTGATTTTCCCCTGCGCCGGGCACTCGTCGAGCACACCGGGTTACCCACCTTCGTGGCCAACGACGCTCAGGCGATCGTGCTCGGTGAGCATTGGGTCGGGGCGCTACGAGGCGAGTCGAATGCCGTCGGGATGGTGGTGTCGACGGGTGTGGGCGGAGGAGTGATCAGCGACTCGCGACTCGTGCGCGGGCGGCTCGGCAATGCGGGTCACATCGGACACGTGATCGTCGAGCCCGCAGGACGCTCGTGTGCCTGTGGGGCCCGAGGGTGTCTCGAGGCCCACGCCTCCGGTACCGCGATTCGGGAGATGACCGGACGCCCCGCTGCCGAGGCATCGACCGAGGTTCGCCGGCAGACGGGTCGATTTGTGGGGCGTGCACTGGCGAGCGTGGGTGCCCTCTTCGACTTGCGGCGCGCGGTGATCGGCGGTTCGGTGGCGCTCGGATTCGGTGCTCCATTCTTCGAGGGAGTCGACGAAGAACTTGCGTTGCGTTGCGGTCTCGACTTCCTCCACGGTTTCGTCGTCACGCCCGTCGGTCTCGGTGCAACGTCGCCGTTGATCGGCGCGGCGGCCGTTGCGAGGGCAGCGACTAGCCTCTAGCCCGTGAACCCGTCATACAGCCCCGAAGCCGAGGCGTACCGCCGCGAAGTGCGAGCGTTTCTCGCAGCGAACCTGCCCAAAGATTGGAAGGGAATCGGATCCCTGGAGGGCGAGGAGTACGAGCAGTTCTTCAAGTCGTGGCGCGCAACGATCGCCAAGGCGGGATTCCTCGCACCGGGGTGGCCCAAGGAGTACGGCGGCGGCGGGCTGTCGGCGCTCGAACAGGTGATCGTGGCCGAGGAATTCACCCGTGCCGGCGCTCCGACCGGGAACCAAAACGACGGTTTCGGTATCCAGATGCTCGGCAACACGCTCTTGATGTTCGGCTCCGAGGAGCAGAAGCGTCATTACTTGCCGCGGATCATTTCGGGAGAAGACGTCTGGTGCCAGGGTTACAGCGAGCCCAATGCCGGCAGTGACCTGAGCAACGTCGGCTTGAAGGCCGATCTCGACGGGGACGAGTGGGTGCTCAACGGCCAGAAGATCTGGACGTCGTCAGGTCACCTCGCTGACCACATTTTCACGCTGGCCCGCACCGATGCACACGCTCCGAAGCACAAGGGCATTTCGTTCCTGCTCGTGGACATGCGCCAGCCGGGTATCGAAGTGCGCCCGATCGAGATGATCTCGGGAGAGAAGGAGTTCAACGAGGTCTTCTACACCGACGTCCGCGTGCCGAAGGAAAACGTCGTCGGTGGGGTGAACAATGGATGGGCCGTGGCCATGGGACTGCTCGGCTACGAGCGCGGCGAGGCGGCAGCAACCGCGCCAATTCGTTTCGCCGCAGAACTCGATCGACTACTCACGCTGGCCAAGGAGCGTGGCGTCGCCAGTGATGCGCGTATGCGCCAACGTCTCGCCAATGCCCACATCAAAGTGCAGGTGATGCGTTTCCTCGGGATGCGCACGTTGACGCGATTCCTCGCCGGCCACCACCCGGGTCCGGAGAGCGCCATATTCAAGGTCTTCTGGAGCGAGTATCACCGCAAGATCACGGAACTGGGAGTCGAAGTGCTGGGCATGGACGCGCTCGTGCCGAGCGGACGGCGTTCGTCGAGCGCGTTCCAGACCGATGACGTGGGTGCGCCAAACTCGTCCAACAGTTGGGTGATGACCTTCCTCCACGCCCGCGCCGGAACGATCTATGCCGGATCGTCAGAGATCCAGCGCAACATCCTCGGCGAGATGGTGCTCGGTCTGCCCAAGGAACCCAAGCCGGCATGAGCCTGCGGGGATTCGGCTCGCTGCTCGACGCGCTGGCATCGCGCCCGCACCTGTGGCTCACCGCGGTACGCCAAACCTTCGCTCTCGCTCCGCGGGGGTGGTGGCGAACGACGCCGTTCCTGCCGATTCCCGCCCGTGAGTACGTGTCGTTTCGTACCCATACCCAGTACGGCTCCAGCCGTCGCGAGCCCGAGGTCTACGACGTGATCGACTACCTCGAATGGTGTCGGGACTGGCATAGTACGAACGCCCGTAGGCGAGGCTGACCATGCGCAGCGCGCTCGTTCTCAATGCAACGTACGAGCCGCTGAGTGTGGTGTCTGCGAGGCGCGCAGTGTGTCTCGTGCTGGCCGACAAGGCCGACATCGTCGAGGACGACGGCACCAAGGTGAACGCTGCGTCGATCTCGCTGCCCGCGCCGCTCGTCATTCGCTTGCGTTACGTGGTCAAGGTGCCGTTCCATCGGCGCACCGCATTGTCTCGGCGGGCGATCTTCGCGCGTGATGGCGGCCGCTGTCAGTACTGCGGGGGGAACGCCGATTCGATCGATCACGTGATGCCGCGATCACGGGGCGGGCTGCACATCTGGGAGAACGTCACCGCTGCATGTCGCCCGTGCAACCTGCGCAAGAGCGATCGGACGCCGGAAGAGGCCGGTATGCGTCTCGGCACCCGGCCGTACGCACCGCGCGAGACCGCATGGATCACGTTGTCGGTGGGGCGTGTGCCAGAGGCGTGGAAGCAGTACCTCGCCGAAGCATCCTGACCGCCCCCGTGGATGTCGAGATCCATCGGTGTAGTGCCGAAGCGGGGGATTTCCATCGGCGGGATCTCGGCCCGAACGAGGTGTGGTTCGTCGACACGATCCGCGAAGCGGTGGTGCTCGGGTCTCGGCAAGAAGAGAACCTCGTCGACCGTGCGAAGTGTGAGTCGGAGAACGTCGAAGTGACGGTCCGTCGGAGTGGTGGCGGCATCGTTCATCTCGTGCCTGGAGGTCACGTCTGGGTGGACGTCACGATTTCGTCCGATCATCCGCGTTGGACTGATGACGTGGTCGAGTCGGCGGTGTGGTTGGGTCGGGTGTGGGTGCGAGCGCTGGCCCTGCTCGGAGTGGACGCATCCGTGTACCGAGATCGTCTCGCAGGTGACGATCTCGGATCCTTGATCTGTTTCGCATCGCTCGGACCGGGCGAGGTGGTCGATCAGGCGGGGGCCAAGCTCGTCGGAATCTCGCAACGACGAACGCGCTCGACCGCCCGCTTCCAGTGCACGGTGCTCACCGCATGGGACCCACGGCGTGTGCTCGACCTGCTGGCACCCGGAGTCGATCGATCGGGTGCGACGATCGACGAACTACGGCGACGAGTGGCCATCGTCGACCATCGACGCGTCGACATCGAGTCGGCCTTCGAACGCGCGCTGCTCGCGAACTAACCGCACTCTTCCCTGCCACCGCATCGGCGCTGACGCTGCGTCTGGGCACCCCGTGAGGGTCTCGGCTGTGCATTACTGGCAAACAGTGGGGAAAAGTGGGGAGAAATCCTTGAAAGTGGGGAATAGTGGGGATAACCTGTCGCGCAGCGCGTGGAGCCCTCGGCCTCACTCGCTGGCAGCAAGCGGGAGGAGACCAAGCCCCAGTGGGGTTTGGGGATGGAGGGGCAGTGTTCGTAGGAGTACACGAGCGGCAGCTCGACCCAAAGGGTCGAATGGCATTGCCGGCGTCCTTCCGCCCCCGACTGGAGCCCCGGTGTTACCTCTCGATCGGTCGCGACAAGTGCGTGGACGTGCTCACTGCTGAGGCCTTCGAAGATGTCGCCCGGGATGCCGTGGACAAGGTGCGTCGCGGCGAGATGGACCGCAACCAACAGCGTGCACTGGCGAGCAACACCTTCGAGGTGGTCGTCGACGCGCAGGGTCGGATCAACATCGACGAGAAGCTGCGCGAGTACGCCGGCCTCACGCTCAATTCCAAGGTCGTAGTGAGCGGATCCTTCGATCGTGTCGAGATCTGGGATCCGAGCCGACACGAGCGAATCAACGAACAAGGTCTGGCAGACATCGCCGGACCAGCGATCTGAGGAGAGGGGGCGAGCACGACATGATCCGGCGCAGGACCACCTGAGTGGTCCGCTCCGTGACGCTGCAGTTTCCCGATCGACAAGGTGGACAGCCCCAACTCCGCCCGCTCCCATCTCGTTGATCCGGGGAGACATCCCGGCAACACCGTCGGTCGGGGAACTGCAGCGTTACGGAAAGCGTCGCCGTGCGAATTCTCATGAGCACACTGCGCGAATCCTTCGGTCACGATCCCGTGATGATCGACGAAATCGTCGACGTCTTCGCCCCCGTTCCTCACGGTGTGGTGGTCGACGCGACGCTCGGTGGGGCGGGACACAGCACCAAGTTGCTCGAGCGCTACGAGTGGATGAGCGTCCTCGGAATCGATCGCGATCCGATGGCGATCGAACACGCGATGTCGGTTTCGTCGCGCTTCGGTGAGCGACTGATGGTGCAGCAGGGGGCGTTCGATCGCATCCCCGAGTACCTCGCACAGCGGGGAATCGAATGGATCTCCGGCGCACTCTTCGACTTGGGGATCTCGTCGACGCAAGTGGACCGGGCCGAGCGGGGCTTCTCCTACCGCTCGGCCGGTCCGCTTGACATGCGAATGGACACCACTCAACGCCTGAGTGCACACGACGTGGTGAATGGCTACGACGTCGATCGCCTGACCGACGTGATTCGTCAGCATTCCGATGAACGCTTTGCTCGTCGCATAGCCCAAGCGATCGTGGCCGCCCGCCCGATCCAAGACACGGCCGCATTGGCTGCAGTGGTCGCTGCTGCGATCCCGGCGCCGGCGCGTCGCACCGGTGGGAATCCCGCCAAGCGCACGTTCCAGGCGATCCGGATCGAAGTGAACAACGAGCTGGCCATGCTTCCGGGCGCGCTGGAGGACGTGATCAACGCCACCGCCGTGGGTGGCCGCGTGGCCGTGCTTTCGTACCACTCCGGCGAAGACCGCATCGTGAAGTCGGTGTTTGCCGCGGCGGAATCACGCCGTCAAAACGATGAAGCATCGCCATTCCTGCATCCGTCCTCCGAGCGGACGTTCGCCCGTCGGGTGCGTGCGGCCAAGCGTCCTTCGAATGGCGAAGTGAATCGCAATCCTCGGGCGGCCTCTGCTCGTCTGCGAGTGCTCGAGAAAGTGGGGGCGTGACGTGGCACTCGTGATGCCGGTGCAGTCGCCCACGCGCCAGGTTGCTCGTCCGGCGGGCACATCTGCGACGGCGGCGCATGAACGCCACCTGTCGGTGGT
>JBJTFU010000137.1:0-34476 GCA_046093585.1 Ilumatobacteraceae bacterium
CAATCGTCCGACGCTGAAGACCATCGACATGAAGAGCAAGGAAGAGACGGTCAGTTTCAAGGAGCGAACCGACGTGACGGCGGTTCCCGCGATGGGCGTGGTGGCCGAGACGATGGTGGCGCTCGTGCTCGCCGGAGAGGCACTGCGCAAGTTCGGCGGCGATTCGCTTCCGGAGTTCGTGCGCAATTGGCGGGGTTTCACGGAGTCACTTCGCCGATGAGCACCGTGGCGAGCAGGCCACTCGTGCTCGTCGGAATGATGGGTACGGGAAAGACCTCGGTGGGGCGTGTCCTTGCGTCGCGTTTGGCCGCCCGGTTCGTCGACTTGGACGAAGAAGTGGAGCGTCGCGCCGGTCGCCGCGTGGCAGACATATTCTCCGAACAGGGGGAAGAGGCCTTCAGGACGCTCGAGTCGACGGCGTTGGCTGATGTGTTGGCTGACGTGTCGAGCAACACCGACAAGAATCTGGTGCTGTCCACCGGGGGTGGTGTGGTGACCAGGCCACACAATCGGGAACTGCTCGCCGATCGACGACTGGACGTGGTGCTCTTGGAGACGTCGATCGACGAATTGTTGGGCCGTCTGCCGACCGACGACGCCCGACCACTGTTGGGTGACGACCGGCGCGCGGCGCTGCAGGCGTTGTGGAGTGCTCGCGAGGATCTCTACCGCGGTGTGGCCAAAGTGACGGTGTCGACGACTGGGTCGAACATCGACGAGGTGGCGCAATCGGTGCTGCGCGAACTGCGAGTCGCGGTATGACCGTGCATCGGGTGCAGGTGAACCTGGGCGATCGCGCCTATCCGGTGCTCGTCGGATCTGGCACAGTGCGCGAGTTGCCGAAACTCCTGCCTGAGCGGGCATCGCGGGTGCTCGTGGTCACGCAACCCGGGATCCCGGTGGATGTCTCCGCATGGCTCGGTTCGCGCGAGGTCCGTCGTCTCGAGATCGGTTCGGGCGAGTCGGCCAAGTCGATCGGCACGGTGATGGACATCGTCGACGCGTTGGGAGATCTGGGTGCCACCCGCAACGACGTGATCGTCGCGGTCGGAGGGGGCCTCGTCACCGACGTGGCGGGATTCGCGGCGTCACTGTGGCATCGCGGGATCGGCGTCATCCACGTGGCGACCACGTTGCTCGCCATGGTCGACGCAGCGATCGGGGGGAAGACGGGCGTCAACACCCGTCATGGCAAGAACCTCGTCGGAAGTTTCTGGCAGCCGCTCGGAGTCCTCTGTGACACCGATGCGCTGGCATCGTTGCCGCCGGCAGAGATCCGTGGTGGTCGCGGGGAGATGGCCAAGTACCACTTCCTCACGGGGGATGATCTGCTGTCCCTCGGAATCGACGAACTGGTGACCCGCTGCGTCGGTATCAAGGCAGCGATCGTGGAGCAGGACGAGCGCGAGGGTGGTCGGCGAGCGTTGCTCAACTACGGCCACACAGACGGTCACGCGATCGAACGGGAGTCGAACTTCCAGGTCAGTCACGGCGAGGCGGTGGCGATCGGTCTCGTGTTCGCGGCCAAACTCGCCGCGCGCATGGGTCGTATCGACCAGGCCCGGGTGGATTACCACGAGCGGGTGGTGCGTGACCATTACGGGTTGACCATCGATCTGCCGGCCGGGTTGTCCCATGACCGCTTGGTCGCCTTGATGCGCGGCGACAAGAAGGCGCTCAATGGTCTCACGTTCATCCTCGATGGCCCACGCGGTTGCGAGGTCGTGGAGGGCGTGGACGAAGTGCTGGTGCGCGAAGCGCTCGCCGCAGCGGAAGTACGCTGACCGGATGGGAGAGCGACGTCGAGTCCTCGTATTGAGCGGGCCGAACTTGAACTTGTTGGGTTCGCGCGAACCTGACGTGTACGGATCCTCGACGTTGTCCGAGATCGTCGAGCTCGCCGCGGGCGAAGCCAAGTCATTGGGACTGGAAGTCGAGCACCGTCATTCCAACCAGGCATCACAGCTGGTCGAGTGGATCCAGCAGGCCGAGCACGAGGCGATCGTGATCAATCCGGGAGCCTTCACGCACTACGCGTGGAGCATCCACGACGCGTTACGGAGTTTCCGCGGAAGGATCGTCGAGGTGCACTTGAGCGAGCCACTACGCCGCGAGTCGTGGCGCCATCAGAGTGTCGTTGCGCCAGTTGCCGACGGAACGATCTCGGGCTTCGGTGGACGGGGCTATTCGCTCGCCATGCACGCGGTAGCGCAGCTTCTCGCCGACTGAGCTCCGCGATGCACGCGTCGGCTGACCGTCTCGCTCACCTGGGCGATCACCTGTTGCAGGAGTTGCATGTCGATTCCATCCTGATCACCGCGCCGAGCGACGTGCGGTGGGCCTCGGGCTTCGGTGGATCGGTCGCGTCATTGGTGGTGGGCTCGGGACGGGCCGTGCTCGTCGTCGACTCGCGCTACGGCGAACAGGCCATAGACCAGTCGCCCGAGTGCGAAGTGGTCGTCGCCAACTCCGTCGAGGCTCGCTCGGCGGCAATCGGTGAGGCACTCCGTGGCGCGGTTCGCGTGGGGTTCGACGAGAAGCGAACGACCTATGCGGAGTGGCGCAGCGTGCGGTCGACGGTGACCGGTGAACTGGTACCACTCGACGGTCCGCTCAACGATCTTCGAGCGTGCAAGGACGAATCGGAGATCCTGCGCATCGAGTCCGCGGCACGAGCCGCCGACCTGGCGCTCGCCGAGGTCGTGCCCGGGATGTTCGGTGGCGGCATGACCGAGCGCGACGTGCGGGACGAATTGGAGCGGTGCATGCGGAGACATGGAGCGGACGGCCCGGCGTATCCGACGATCGTCGCCTCCGGTCCGAATTCGGCACTGCCGCACCATCAGCCGACGGACCGACCGATTCGGGAGGGCGACAGCGTGATCGTCGACGTCGGCGCCTTGGTCGACGGCTATCGGTCGGACATGACCCGGACGTTCTTCATGGGAGACGTCGACCCGATCCTGATCACGTTCCACGAGATCCTGCGGGACACCCAACGACGTGTCATGGAAGCGGTGAGTCCTGGTGCGTCGGCGGCAGATCTCGATGCAGTGGCCCGTTCCCGTCTTGCCGATCACTCGGGCGACATCCTGCACTCGACCGGTCACGGTGTCGGTCTCGACATCCACGAGTCGCCGTGGTTGAGGAGTGGCTCGCGGGACGTCCTTCGCGTGGGAAACGTAGTGACGGTGGAACCCGGGCTCTATCGTGTAGGCATCGGTGGCGTTCGGATCGAGGATCTTCTCCTCGTCGAACCAGCCGGTTCCCGCACTCTCACCACCAGCCCAAAGGATCCCTCGTGCCCGCAATCAGCACCAACGACCTGAAGAACGGAATCACCCTCAACCTCGACAACACCTTGTACACGGTGGTCGAGTTCCAGCACGTCAAGCCCGGCAAGGGAGGCGCGTTCGTGCGCACGCGACTCCGCAACCTGCGCACCGGCAACATGCTCGACCGCACCTTCAACGCCGGTATCAAGGTCGAGCAGGCGATCCTCGAGAAGCGTGACATGCAGTTCTTGTACAAGGACGGTGAGGACTACGTGTTCATGGACACGGAGACCTACGACCAGGTGAACATCAAGCCGGTGGCGCTCGGTGATGCGGCGGACTACCTGATCGAGAACGCGGTGGCGATCATCGCCACCCACGACGGCGACATCGTGAGCGTCGAGATCCCCGCAGCCGTCGAACTCGAAGTGACGGTGACGGAGCCGGGGGTGCAGGGCGACCGAGTATCGGGAGCGCGCAAGCCGGCGACGTTGCAGACGGGAAAGGTCATCCAAGTCCCGTTGTTCATCAATCAGGGTGACAAGGTGAAGGTCGACACTCGTACCGGCGACTACATCACGCGAGTCTGACGAGATGACGAAGCGGGGTGCGGGCAACGAGTTGACCGATGCTCGCGAACGCGCCTTGCACCTGCTCTATGAGTCGAGCATCAAAGGGGTGCCCGCCACGGAGGTGCTCGCTGCGCAGTTGCTCGAACAGGAACCGCTGACCCGCCTGATCGTGGAGGGCGTTGCGCGCGACGAAGCGAAGATCGACGAGATGATCGCCGATCACCTCGTCGGCTGGACGCTGGCCAGGCTGTCGGTGATCGACAAGGTGATCTTGCGCATCGGGGTGTTCGAGCTGCTCTCTCGTAGCGACACGCCGAAAGCGGTGGTGATGAACGAGGCGGTGGGGTTGGCCAAGCGGTTCTCGACCGCCGAGTCGGGCCGCTTCGTCAACGGCGTGCTCGCCGCCGTGGCGCGCAGCACCGAGGGGTGAGGGCACTCGCGTCGTGAGCCGCATCGCGCAGGTCACGACGCGAACGGCATGGCTGATCGCCACGTGCGCCCTGGCTGGGGCGTGGGGCTGGTACTTCGCGGTTCGCACGTCGAACGTCCACTTCGGCATGGGGACGTCGGCCTACGACTTCGGGCTCTACGAGCAAGGTGTGTGGTTGCTCTCCCGACTCGAGTCGCCGTTCGTCACCCTGATGGGTCGAAACCTGCTCGGGGACCACTCGTCGTTCGTGTTGGTCATCGTTGCACCACTGTTCTGGGTGTTCGAGTCGACGACGCTGCTCCTCGTGGTGCAAGCCTTGGCGGTCGCCGCCGGCGCAATTCCCATCCATCTCGCCTCGCGTCAGGTGACCGGTAGCGACGCGCTCGGCTTCCTGTTCGGCGCGACCTATCTGTTGCACCCGGCGGTCAGCTGGACCGTGCTCGAGAACTTCCACCCCGACGCGTTCTTGGGGTTGTTCATCGCCATGGTGTGGTGGGCGATCCTGACGCGCCGCACGGTGTGGTTCTGGGTGTCGGTGGCGCTCGCGCTGTCGGTCAAGGAAGACGTCGCAGTGATCCTCGTCGGGATCGGGCTCTGGTTGGCGGTCCGGCGTGAGTGGCGGCGAGCCGTCGCTCTCGTGGCCGTCTCGCTGGTCACGATGGCGACGATGTTGTTCGTCGTCATGCGATCGTTCACGGGCGTCACCTTCCGCAACTCGTGGCGGATCCCCTTCGGTGGGGTGAGCGGGTTCCTACGCACCGTCTTCTCTGCGCCGGGAGACGTCATCGACCACTTTCGTTCGGACGGACGTCCGTTCTACCTCTTCCAGATGCTCGCACCGTTGGGCTTCGTCTTCCTCCGTGCGCCACTGGTCACCGCAAGTGCGTTCACGGTGTTGTTCGTCAACGTCCTCAGCACCTTCTGGTACCAGTATCAGATCGAATACCACTATTCGATCGTCGCCGTTCCGAGCATCGTGATCGGTGCGGCATGGGCGATCAGACTGCTGGCAGGGCGGAGTCGGACGTATGCGATCGCCCTGGTGGTGGCGTCATCGTTACTCGCCGCGTTCGTCTGGTCGCCCCTGCCGTTCTCGCGTCGGGACGTACCCGCCTGGGCGCCGAGTCATCCCGTGGCTGCGGCCGCTCGGGAGATCATCGAGGTGATCCCGCCCGACGCGGCAGTCACCGCGCAGCACAGCGTGACCGCGCACCTTGCCCGCAGGCGGGAGATCTACATGTTCCCGAACCCGTTCAAGTCGACGTTGTACGGTCCGGACGTCTTCCACGAGGGCGACCGCTTGCCTGCGGCCGAGACCGTGGAGTATGTGGTGTTGCATCGTGCCCTGACCGCCGAGGACGAGGCGGTGTGGGCGCTGGAACGGGACGACTTCGTCGAGGTCGCGTCGAACGAATTCTGGGCGGTCTACCGCCGTCGTTGATCCTGCTATGTTCTCTGCCGGTCGTTAATCGGGCCCCGTGAGGTCCGGACGAAAGGAACGTCGTGGGTGGATCCGGGCACACGCCCGTACAGGTGATGGAGCGGGGCGACGTCTCTCGCGCCATCCAGCGCATCGCCCACGAAATCGTCGAACGAAACCATGATCGCGGGCGTGTCGCCGTCGTCGGTCTACAGCGCGGCGGCGTATGGATCGCCCAGCAGTTGGCCGGCAAGATCGCCGCCATCGATGCGACCCTGCACGTGTCGAGTGGTTCCCTCGACGTCTCGATGTATCGCGACGATCTGCGTATTCGTCCGGTGGTCGATGGTGCGGTGACGGACATCGACTTCGACGTCACCGACATGCTCGTGGTGTTGGTGGACGACGTGTTGTTCACAGGACGAACGGTGCGTGCGGCACTCGAAGGCCTCAATAGTTTCGGGCGACCACGGGCAGTGCAGCTCGCCGTACTCGTCGATCGCGGACACCGGGAATTGCCTATCAGACCCGACTTCGTGGGCAAGAACATCCCGACTCACGCAAGCGACGAAGTGCTCGTCTCGGAGGACGGTGTGATCGTGCAGGCGACGCAGTGATGGTGGCGTCGTGAAGCACGTCCGCTCGATCGGAGAGCTCGGCCGTGAGCGGATCCTCTCGTTGCTCGCGCTGGCCGATCGAATGGCAGAGATCAGTGCACGGCCCGTACCCAAGGTGCCCGCACTCCGAGGACGCACGGTGGTCAGCCTGTTCTACGAGGACTCGACCAGGACTCGGCTCAGCTTCGAGACGGCCGCGCGTCGGTTGTCGGCGGACACGATGAACTTCTCCGTGTCGAGTTCGAGCGTGAACAAGGGAGAGAGTCTCCGTGACACGGTGGAGACCATCACCGACATGGGTGTGGATGCCTTCGTCGTGCGACACAAGTCTGCGGGGGTGCCGTGGCAGATCGCCCAGTGGACGACGGCGGCGGTGATCAACGCCGGAGATGGCGCGCACCAACACCCGACCCAAGCACTACTCGACGCATACACGATCACGCGGGAGCGAGGGGTGAGCGACCTGAAGGGTCTGCGCATCGCCATCGTCGGGGACATCCGCCACAGTCGAGTGGCGAGGAGCAACGTCGAGGCGTTCACCGCGTTGGGCGCGACGGTGTTGCTCGTGGCGCCGCCCACCTTGTTGCCGCCGGTGATCGATCATTGGCCCGTCGAGGTGGTCACCGACTTCGACGAGGTGGTGGGCAACGTCGACGTGCTCTACATGCTCCGGTTGCAAGCGGAACGAATGAGCCAAGGACTCGTCCCGAGCATGGCGGAGTACTCCACGCACTATGGCTTGACACCGGCGCGCGTCGCCCGGATGAGCGCGAGTGCCCAGGTGATGCATCCGGGCCCGATGAATCGCGGAGTCGAAATGGTGGTGGACCCGGCAGAGATCCCTGGCTCGCTGATCCATCGTCAGGTGACCAACGGTGTGGCGGTGCGAATGGCGGTGCTGTTCGACTCGCTCGCCGTCGAGCCGGATCATTCTGCGCTACATGAGGAGAACCGATGACGATCGTGATCAAGGGTGGACGTGTCCTCTCCCCGTCGGGCGCCGTCGATGCCGACGTGCTGGTCGATGGCGATCGGGTGGTCGACGTCGGTCGGGGTTTGCGCGGTGACGAGACGCTGGATGCGTCCGGTTGTCACGTGTTCCCCGGATTCGTCGACTTGCACACGCATCTCCGTGAGCCCGGCCGTGAAGAGGCGGAGACCATCGAGACGGGGAGCAGGGCAGGCGCGCTCGGTGGATACACGGCACTCGTGGCGATGCCGAACACGAATCCGGCGCAGGACTCGGTGGCCGTGGTGCAGTTCGTCCGTGACCAGGGCCGCCGGGCCGGGCTCTGCGAAGTCTTCCCGAGCGGGTGCATCACCGTCGCCCGCGAAGGCAAGGTGCTGGCGCCGTTTGCCGACCTCTCGCGAGCAGGCGTGCGAGTGTTCACCGACGACGGCAACGGCGTGCAAGACCCGGCGGTGATGCGCAGGGCGCTCGAGTACGGGAAGTCCCTCGGTGTGACGATGGCGCAGCACTGTGAGGTGCAGGACCTGACCAAGAACGCCGTGATGGACGAGTGCGCCTGCTCGTCCGACCTGGGTCTGCCGGGCTGGCCGGCTCTCGCCGAAGAGATGATGCTGGCGCGAGACATCGAGTTGTGTCGATTGACGGGCGGTTGTCTGCACGTGCTGCACGTCTCGACACGGGGAAGCGTGGAGCTGGTGCGCAAGGCCAAATACGACGGACTACCCGTCACTGCCGAGGTGACGCCCCACCACTTGTCGCTGGATCACGAGTCGTTGCGCACCTTCGATCCGGTGTTCAAGGTCAATCCGCCGTTGCGTAGCGTCGACGACGTGTCCGCCCTGCGGGAAGGGTTGCTCGACGGGACGATCGATGCCGTCGCCACCGACCATGCTCCGCACCCGCCGCGCGACAAGGAGCTGCCGCTCGATCAAGCGCCTCCTGGCATGCTCGGGCTCGAGTACGCCTTCGGCGTCGTCAATTCGGTGGTCGATCTGTCGCCCGAGCGAGTGGCGCAGGTGTTCGCCATCAACCCAGCGCGCATCGCCCAGATCGACGACCGACACGGTTCGTGGGTGGCCGCGGGTCGGTGGGCGAACCTCACCGTCGTCGACCTCGATGTGCAGTGGCGCGCCGAAGAGCATCGTTCTGCCAGCCTCAGTCGCAACATCCCCTACCGCGGTCGAGTGCTGCGCGGTCGGGTGCGCCACACCATCCTCTACGGTCGTGCGGTGGTTCGGGACGGGGAGGCGCAGCGTTGAGCATTCATAGGGGCCTGCTCGTGCTCGCTGACTCCTCCGAATTCGTCGGCGAGTTGATCGGGGCAGAACCAGTCGGTGGGCGAGTCAGCGGTGAAGTCGTGTTCCACACCGGGCTGACGGGTTACCAAGAAGTGTTGTCGGACCCGTCCTATGCAGGTCAGATCGTCACGTTCACCACTCCTCACATCGGCAACTACGGCACCACGCCGATGGACAACGAGGCAACACGGGTGCATGCGCGCGGTCTTGTCGTGCGGGAACTGTCGCGTCGACGGAGCAATTGGCGGGCGAACCACGACCTGGACGAATACCTGCGCGGCATGAACGTGACCGGAATCGCCGGTGTCGACACGCGTCGACTGACGAAGATCCTCCGGGGATCGGGCTCGATGTCGGGGGCGATCGGCGACTTGGGTGCGAAGGAACTGTTGTCCGCTGCTCGCGACGAGCGCGGCACGACCGGCGTCGATTTGGTCGGGCAGGTCACGACGCGTGAGACCTACGAAGTGGGGAGTGGCCCATGGAAGGTGGTGGCGATCGACTTCGGCATCAAGTCGACGATCCTCGCCTGCCTCGCCCAGATGGCCACGGTGCGAGTCGTGCCCGCGACTACGTCGTGGGACGAAATCAAGTCGATGGCGCCTGACGGCATCTTCCTCTCCAATGGTCCGGGAGATCCGGAACTCGTCACGAACGGCGTCGCCGTGGTGCGTGACGTGCTCGAGGCAGGTGTGCCGTTGTTCGGCATCTGTCTGGGTCACCAGGTCCTCTCGCTCGCCCTCGGCGGCAAGACGTTCAAATTGCCGTTCGGGCATCACGGCGCCAACCACCCGGTGCGTGACATCGAGACGGGGCGTGTGGAGATCACCAGTCAAAACCACAACTTCTGCGTCGACGCGGGCTCGTTGGGCGACAAGGTGACGGTCACCCATGTCAATCTCAACGACGAAACGAACGAGGGCATGAAGGTGCATGGTGCTCGCGCGTTCAGCGTGCAGTATCACCCCGAGGCCGGACCCGGTCCGCATGACAGCCGGTACTTGTTCGATCGGTTCCGCACGTTGATGGAGGGTCGCTGATGCCGCGGCGTGACGATCTCGAGTCGATCTTGATCATCGGTTCGGGTCCGATCGTGATCGGCCAGGCGTGTGAGTTCGACTATTCGGGCACTCAGGCGTGTCGGGTGCTGAGGAGCGAGGGCTACCGCGTGATCCTGGCCAACTCCAATCCGGCGACGATCATGACCGACCCGTCGTTCGCGGATCGGACGTACATCGAACCATTGACCGTCGACTATCTCGAGGCGATCATCGAGCGGGAGCAACCGGACGCCGTGTTGCCGACCCTCGGCGGACAAACTGCCCTCAACTTGGCGATTGAGTTGCATGCCAGGGGTCGAGTGGGCGTGCCGAGCAAGCCTGAGTTGATCGGCGCAAACGCCGAGGCCATCGCGACCGCTGAGGACCGTGACAAGTTCAAGCGGGCGATGTTGGAGATCGGACTTCGCGTGCCGAAGAGCGGCGTCGCGCACACGATGGAGGAAGCCTGGGAGGTACTCGCGGAGGTGGAACTTCCGGTGATCATTCGGCCCGCCTACATCCTCGGTGGGCGTGGCACGGGTATCGCCCACACCGAGGAAGAGTTCCGTAAGGTGGCGGCGACGGGTCTCGCGGCGAGCCCGATCTCGGAGATACTGATCGAGAAGTCGATCGCCGGGTGGAAGGAATACGAACTCGAAGTGATGCGTGATCGCGCGGACAACTGCGTGATCATCTGCTCGATCGAGAACGTCGACCCGATGGGTGTCCACACTGGTGACTCGATCACCGTTGCACCCGCGATGACGCTGTCCGACGTCGAATACCAGGAGATGCGTGACGCTGCATTCGCTTGCATTCGTCGTGTCGGCGTGGAAACCGGTGGATCCAACGTCCAGTTCGCCGTCGATCCGCGGACCGGTGAGCAGGTCGTCATCGAGATGAACCCGCGCGTGTCGCGATCCTCGGCGCTCGCTTCCAAGGCGACCGGCTTCCCGATCGCCAAGATCGCGGCGAAGTTGGCGGTGGGATACACGCTGGACGAGATCACGAACGACATCACCAAGAAGACCCCGGCGAGCTTCGAGCCCGTCATCGACTACGTGGTGACCAAGGTGCCGCGGTGGGCGTTCGAGAAGTTCCCGGGGACGGCGGGAGTGCTCGGCACCCAGATGCAGTCGGTCGGTGAAGCGATGGCCATCGGCAGGACCTTCGCCGAGAGTCTGCAGAAGGCGCTGCGTTCGTTGGAGACGGGTCGGCTCGGATTGAACGCCGATCCAGCCGAAGGCGGTCTGCGGTCGATGTCCGATGACGACCTGATCGCGGCGATGGGGGTGCCGACCCCGGACCGGTTGTTCCTCGTCGCGGAAGGTATCCGTCGGGGAATCGATGCCGGTCGCATCCATGATGCTTGCAAGATCGATCCCTGGTTCCTCGACCAGATGGCCATGATCGTCGACACCCGACACGAGATCGAACGCGGCGACGTGAGCCGATTCGATGCGTACGAATGGCGGCGGATCAAGGGGCTCGGATTCTCCGATGCCCAGATCGCTTACCTGTCGGGATCGAGTCCGGATGAGGTCATGCAGTTGCGCGAACGACATGGCGTGCGTCCGACCTACAAGTCGGTCGATACGTGTAGTGCGGAGTTCTCGGCGGAGACCCCGTACATGTACTCGACGTTCGAGGACGAGGATGAGGTGCGCCCCTCGAACAAGGATCGCGTGATCATCCTCGGATCGGGCCCCAACCGCATCGGTCAAGGAATCGAATTCGACTATTGCTGTGTGCATGCGAGCTTCGCCCTGCGCGACGCCGGTTACGAGACGGTGATGATGAACTGCAATCCGGAAACCGTGTCGACCGACTATGACACCTCCGAGCGGCTGTATTTCGAGCCGCTCACGATCGAAGACGTGATGCACGTGATTCGCTCGGAGCGTGAGGCATCGGGCCGCGATCCGAAGGTCATCGTCAGTCTGGGCGGGCAGACCCCGCTCAAGTTGGCCGACAAGATCCCCGCGCACCTGATAGCGGGCACGGCGCCCGAATCGATCGACCTCGCGGAGGATCGCGAGAAGTGGAACGTCTTGTGCACCGATCTCGGCATCCCCCAGCCACCAGGAGGCACCGCCACGACCTTCGACGAGGCGAGGACGGTGGCCCACGGTGTCGGGTATCCGGTGCTCGTCCGGCCGAGCTACGTGTTGGGCGGGCGGGCGATGCAGATCGTGTACGACGACCAGCACCTCGGTCGCGCGATGGACGAGATCGCTCTAGCGGGAACGCTCGGACGCGAGGGTGGATTGTCCGCAGAGCGCCCGGTCTTGATCGATCGTTACCTCAATGATGCAGTCGAGATCGACGTCGACGCCCTGCGCGATGCGACCGGTGAAGTGTTGATCGGCGGTGTCATGGAACACGTCGAGCAGGCGGGAATCCACTCGGGCGACTCTGCCTGCGTGCTGCCTCCCGTGGGGCTGAGCGATGGGATCATCTCCACCGTCGAGTCCCACGTCCGCAAGATCGCCGATGCGCTGAACGTCGTGGGTTTGATCAACGTGCAGTTCGCCGTGCACGAAGGCACGGTCTACGTGATCGAGGCCAACCCCCGCGCCAGCAGGACGGTGCCGTTCGTCGCCAAGGCGACGGGTGTCGAGCTCGTCAAGGTGGCCACGCGCGTGATGCTCGGAGCGACGCTCGCCGAACTTCGCACGGAGGGCGTGTTGCGCGAACCGGTGACCGGCCGCCATCTCTCGGTGAAGGAAGCGATGTTGCCGTTCAGTCGATTCCCCGATGTCGACACGGCGCTCGGACCGGAGATGCGCTCCACTGGCGAGGTGATGGGGATCGACAAGTCCTTCGGGCGGGCGTTCCTCAAGGCGCAAACTGCCGTCTACACCGAGTTGCCCGAGGCGGGAACGGTGTTCTTGTCGTTGAACGATTCGGACAAGCGCGATGGTGTTCGCGTGGCGCAGGGATTGCACCAACTGGGATTGCGGATCGTGGCGACGACCGGAACGGCCGAACATCTGCGCGCCGCGGGAATCGTCGTGGACGGTGTGGTGGCGAAGGTTTCCGAACGCGGTCGCTCGGCTGGCGAAGATGCCGTCGGCCTGATCGAGCGCGGCGAGATCGCCTTCGTCATCAACACGCCGCGCGACAAGGGCACCCATCGCGACGGCGAGGCCATCCGCAAGGCCGCGAACATCCATCGGGTGTCTGCGGTCACCACGATCAAGGCCGCGCTCGCGGCCGTGCAAGGCATGGTGGAGCGGGCCTCCGAGCCGATGACGGTGAAGACGTTGCAGGAGTATCACGAGCGGTGATCGCGGCGCGGGTTGGCTCGGTCGAGTTGCGTAACCCGGTGATGACCGCCTCGGGGACGGTCGGTCACTCCACGGAGTTGTCGCGGTACGTCGACCTCTCCCGGTTGGGTGCGGTCGTGGTGAAGTCGATTGCGCCATTCGCCTGGGAGGGGAACCCGCCACCGCGTCTTGCGCCGACCATGAGCGGCATGTTGAACAGTGTCGGGTTGCAGGGCATGGGTGCCGAAGACTGGGTGCGCTACGAGTTCCCGAAACTCCAAGCACAAGAAGTCACGACCGTGGCGAGCGTATGGGGCTTCGGCGTGCAGGACTACGTCGACGCAGCCCGCGTGGTTGGGTCGGCACCTGTCACCGCAATCGAGGTCAACCTCTCGTGTCCGAACGTGTCGGGTCACCCGACGGCCTCGGGATCCCCGCACCAGATCTTCGCCCACGACGAATCGCTCGTGCGCGAGATCATCCGCGGGGTGTCGGACGTGGGCGTTCCGGTGTGGGCCAAGCTCAGCCCGAACACCGATCGACTGGTCGCCATCGCAGCAGCGGCCGCCGAAGCAGGGGCCAGCGCGGTGACCCTGATCAACACGGCGCTCGGCATGGCGATCGACCCGCGCACGGGCAGGCCCCGACTCGGGAACGGCGGAGGCGGCTTGTCGGGACCCGCGATCCATCCGCTGGCGGTGCGCGCGGTGTTCGACGTGCAGCGCGCACTGCCGCAACTACCAATCGTCGGCGTCGGTGGTGTCGTCGGCGTCGGCGATGCTCTCGAGTTGATGATGGCGGGTGCATCGGCGGTCCAGGTCGGCACGGCACACTTCGCCCAACCTCGCGTGTCCGTGCGACTCGTCGCCGCGCTCGAACGGTGGGCCGAGCAAAACGGAGTTCACGAGTGGTCGGAGATCGTCGGCATCGCCCATCGCGGGGGTCGCATCACGTCCCGCGGATAGAATTCGTCCATGCCGCGTGGTGAGGTGCTCGAAGAACTCGCGCAACTCAGATCATCCATGGACGCGACGATCGCCACGGTGGCGAGCGGGGACCGCTCGGTGGCCGAGGTCTTCGCTGCGGCTGAGCACGACTCGGCGGTCGGCTACCTCTACGCGGTGAAGGTGCTCGAAGCGGATCCGCGCGTCGGAAAGGTGCGCGCACGTCGCGTCTTGGATGACTTGGGTCTGGGCGAGACCACCCGGATCAGCGATCTCGGCGCGGAGCGCGTTGCGTCGATCCTCGCCGAGGTGGCGTGATGGGTCTGATCGTCGTCGTCTCGGGTCCCGGAGGAGTGGGCAAGAGCACGATCGTCGAAGCGCTGGTGGGCCGTGATGCCGATCTGTGGCTCAGTCGTTCCTGGACCACGCGGTCGCGTCGGCCCGGAGAGTCTGCCGATGCATACCACTTCGTGGATCGCGCGACGTTCGAGAGTCGTGTCGCTGCTGGCGGGTTCCTCGAGTGGACCGAATTCCTGGGCAACCTCTACGGCACGCCCAATCCAGAGCCGCCCGTCGGGCGCGACATCGTGCTCGAGATCGAGGTGGACGGAGCGCAGCAGGTCAAGCGCAAGTACCCCCACGCGATCCTGATCTTCGTGTTGCCGCCGTCGCGTGCCGAACAAGAGGCTCGCCTGCACGCGCGGGGCGATGCAGACCCCAAGGTGGTGGAGCGTTTGCGCAAGGCCGAGGAGGAGGAGCCGATCGGCAAGGAACTGGCCGATCATGTCATCGTCAACGACGACCTGTCGGAGACGGTCGAGGCGATGCTCCAGCTGATCCGCACGGCCCGCATCGCCCGATAGCCTGACCGGACGATCCCCGAGAACAAAGGACGTTCTGTGTCGACCGAAGACGTGATGATGAGCCCTCCAATCGAGGAATTGATGGACAGGACGCAGTCCAAGTTCGCCTTGGTGACGCTCTCCGCCCGCCGTGCCCGGGAGATCAACTCGTACTTCAACCAGCTGGGCGAGGGTCTCGGCACGATGGTTCCTCCCCAGGTGTCCAGCGTGTCGCGCAAGCCACTCTCCATCAGCTTCGAGGAGATCGCCGCCGACAAGATCAAGAGCGTGGAGATGAAGGTGTACGACGAGTTCGCCGCCGAAGCAGACGCCGCTTTGCTCGACGAAGCGGCAGAAGAGCTGCAGGCCGGCTTGGAGGGTGGAGACGACGCGGTCGCCGCCGAGGTGGATCCCGCCGTCGAAGTGCCCACCGACAACGCCGAGTAAGCCTCACCGCCTGACTAATCTCTTGGGGCGTCGCTGCGACCTCGCGGCGAAGTGCGAGTGCAGCCACATCGAGAGAGGCGAGGAGTCGTAGTGCGCAGTTTCACCTTCACATCGGAGAGCGTGACCGAGGGTCACCCCGACAAGATGGCAGACCAGGTGTCGGATGCCGTCCTCGACGCCCTGCTCGCCAACGATCCCGAGAGTCGTGTCGCCTGTGAGACCTTGCTCACCACCGGCTTGTGCGTGGTGGCTGGCGAGATCAATACGAAGGCGTACGTCGACATTCCGCGAATCGCTCGCGAGACCATCAAGTCGATCGGCTACGACGACGCGCAATACGGCTTCGACGGCAACACCTGCGGCGTCATTCTCTCGATCGATGATCAGAGTTCCGACATCGCCCAAGGTGTCGACAAGAGTGAAGAACTTCGCTCTGGCAAGGGAAACACTGACTCGCTGAACACGCAAGGCGCCGGCGACCAGGGAATGATGTTCGGCTATGCCTGCGACGAGACGGAAGAGTTGATGCCGTTGCCGATTTTCGTGGCGCATCGGATGGCCGAGAAGTTGTCGGAGGCCAGAAAGTCGGGTGCCATTCCGTATCTGCGTCCCGACGGCAAGACGCAGGTGTCCTTCGAGTACCAGGACGGCAAGCCAGTCCGCCTGACCACGGTGCTGATCTCCACCCAGCACGCCGCGAACACGCCGCGTGACTCGGTGATTCGTCCCGACCTCATCGAACAGGTCATTCGTCCGGTCATTCCGGCGCAGTTCGTGGACGACGACTACGCCGTGCACATCAACCCGACGGGCGAGTTCGTCAAGGGTGGACCGCACGCCGACACTGGTCTCACCGGACGCAAGATCATCGTCGACACCTACGGCGGCATGGGGCGTCACGGGGGCGGCGCATTCAGCGGCAAGGATCCCTCGAAGGTCGACCGCTCGGCCGCTTACGCGGCTCGGTGGGTTGCCAAGCACGTGGTGGGCTCCGGTGCGGCCAAGCGCTGCGAAGTGCAGGTGGCCTACGCCATCGGTATGGCCCAGCCGATCAGCATCCTCGTCGAGACCTTCGGCACCAACACCGTCGACGAGCAGGCGATCGAATTGGCGGTGCGCGAGGTGTTCGACCTCCGCCCGGCGGCGATCATCCGCGACCTCGATCTGAAGCGACCGATCTACCGACAGACCGCTGCATACGGACACTTCGGTCGTTCCGGCGCTTCGTTCACTTGGGAGAAGTTGAGCAAACTCGACGATCTCGCCAAGGCGCTGAAGCTCAAGTAGGTCTGGCCAGAGGCGCTCGGGCGCACGTGCACGTCGTCTCGGTCGTCCCCGACGTGACCGGTCTCGATCGCGTCTTCGACTACGAGGTTCCCTCGGAGTTGGGCGTGTCGCCGATGGTCGGCGATCTCGTGCGTGTTCCGCTGCACGGCCGCAACGTTCGCGGCTGGGTGGTGGAGGTTTCCGATTCGGCGGCGGTACACGTCTCCAAGATCAAGCCGATCGTCGCACTCATCTCCAAGGGTCCGAGTCCCGAGGTCGTGGAACTCGCCGCATGGGCGGCCAAACGTTGGTGCGGCAGGCGGCGCAGTGTCCTCGTCGCCGCGACAGCGCAGACACTCGTGCGCGCGCTTCCTGCACCACGCCGCTCGTCGACCGGTTCGTCGTCGGACCAAGCGCTCGCAGTCTTCGACCATCCGCGCACGGTGGTCGTCAGGCGCGGCCCGAAGTGGGATCTCGCACAGTTCGTTCACCGGATCCACGCACGCGGACCGGTCC
The DNA here is from genome assembly GCA_046093585.1 of Ilumatobacteraceae bacterium. Taxonomy (GTDB): domain Bacteria; phylum Actinomycetota; class Acidimicrobiia; order Acidimicrobiales; family Ilumatobacteraceae; genus UBA3006. The sequence goes on from JBJTFU010000137.1 coordinate 16,907, forward strand.
TCGTGGTCTGTCCGACGGTGGGCAGGGCATCTGCGTTGCGGGCTACGTTGCGCGCGGAGGGGCTCTCGGTGGGGCTGTACCCCGATGAGTGGGCGAACGTCGCCGGTGGAGTGGACGTCACGGTGGGCGCGCGGAGTGCAGTGTTCGCCAGCGCGCCGACGCTGGCCTCCATCGTGGTGGCGGACGAGCACGACGACGCCCTGCAAGAGTCGCGTAACCCCACGTGGCACGCCCGCGACGTGGCGGTGGAGCGAGCTCGTCGGGCCGCGATTCCGTGTTTCCTGCTCTCACCGATACCGAGCGTCAGCGCCGTCGAGTCGGCTGGTGGTCTGATCGATGCGGTCGACGGTGAACCTGAGCAGTGGCCGAGCGTGGAGATCGTCGATCGAACACGGGACGAGCAGTGGGCGGACTCGCTCGTCTCGTCCCGACTCGTCGAGTTGGTGCGTGACGGAGGGAAGCGCATCGTGGTGGTGCACAACGTCAAGGGTCGCTCGCGTTTGCTCGCGTGTGCGTCGTGCCGGACGCTCGCACGCTGCGCCGAGTGCGGGGGTGCCGTGCACGAACACGACGCAACGCTGACGTGTACGCGATGTGCGACATCTCGTCCGAAGGTCTGTATGGCGTGTGCTTCCACCGCCCTGCGCAACCTGCGCCCGGGTGTCAAGCGTCTCGGTGAGGATCTGCTCAAGGCGAGCGGTCGGGACGCGACGGCTCTTTGCGTGGTGGAGGACGGTCGAGACGTCGATCAGCGCGCGAGTTTGTTCGTCGGAACGGAAGCGGCGATCCATCGTGTCCGTCGTCCAGACGTGGTGGTCTTCGCGGATTTCGACCAAGAACTGTTCGCCTCGCGATTCCGTGCCTCGGAGATCGCCTCGGGTTTGCTCATCGCTGCTGCACGCCAAGCGGAGTCGGGGCTGGTGGTCCAGACCCACGCGCCCGACCACCCCTTGTTGCGGGCTCTCGCAGTCCGTCGATTCGACGACTACGCCGCGGCCGAGACCGCCGCTCGTCGTGATCTGTCATTACCGCCGTTCTCGGTCCTTGCAGCATTCGGAGGAAAGCGTGGATCCGAAGTGGCGCAAGCCCTCGGGTCGCGGCATGGCCTGTCGGTGTCTTCGTCGGGCGAAGGTGCGGTGATTCGCTTTCACGATGCACGGCAGATGACGACCCTGATGGAGGAACTGGCGAACGGTGACGAATCGCTGAAAGACGTGCGGATCCACGTCGATCCACCACGCCTGTAGCGAGCGTGACTCAGGCGTCTCCCGGCGAGGCGCGGTCCACCTTCAGGATGCGATAGCCGTGACGACTGCCGACGCGTTCGACCTTCCATCCCTCGGCGACCAGCCAATCGGCCAGGCTGTCAGCACCAAGGTGGCGGCTCACCACCAGCCATGCCACACCACGTGGAGCGAGACGCTGGAGCCAGGTGTGGAGGAGTTCATGGAGTTGACGCTTGCCGATGCGGATCGGTGGGTTCGACCAAATCACGTCGAAGAGCACGTCGGACGGGACGTCGTTCGCGAGGACTGCCGTGACGTTGTCGATGCCATTCCTGCGAGCGTTCGCAGTGGTGAGCGCCACGGCACGCTCGTTGACGTCGACGGCCCACACGCGCAGGTTCGGCGAGCGAACGGCAAGGGCGATGGCCAACGCGCCCCATCCGCAACCGAGGTCGAGGGCCGCGCCGTGCTCGGGTGGAGACGAGACGCGTTCGATCAAGAACCTCGTTCCATCGTCGAGTCCGCGGCGCGAGAACACTCCACCCGCCGTGTCGACCTGGAGTTCACGACCGTCGACGATCCAGTCGAGCGACTTTCCTGACTCCGCCGATCGCGGAGTCCGCTCAAAGTACTGCTCGCCGTTCATCCCGAGAAGTAGCATTTCACGCGTGAACTCGACTTCCGGGCATCCCACCAACAAGATCCGCACGTACGGGGATCCGGTGTTGAAGGCCGTCGCGGAGCAGGTGCAGAACATCGACGGCAAGCTGGTGGCCCTCGCCGACGAGATGTTGGACACGATGTACGAGGCGCCGGGAATCGGTCTTGCCGGCCCGCAAATCGGCGTTCAGAAGCAGATCTTCGTCTGGGATATCGACGACGACCCGCAGGTGATCCTCAATCCGACCATCGTCGAATCATCGGGGGAGTGGGTCTACGACGAGGGTTGTCTGTCCATTCCGGGGCTGTTCGTCGAGATGGTGCGCCCCAAACAGATCCTCGTTCGCGGAGTCGACCTGGACGGCAACGACGTCGAGGTCGAGGCTGACGAACTGTTGGCCCGGCTCTTCCAACACGAGATCGATCATCTCCAAGGAGTGTTGATGTTCGATCGCATGACCGATGATCAACGCAAGATCGCCCTGCGCGAGTACCGCAGTCGCGAAGAGGACCCCAACAAGAGGCAGCCTTTCCATCTTCGCCTGAGTTGATGCTCGCGCCGCTCACCGATGCACGACCTGAGGGGATCGTGTTCCTCGGAACACCCGCCACGGCAGCGCGGTGTCTCGCCTTGATCCTCAAGTCGGGAGTCGATGTCGATCTCGTCGTCACCGCAGAGCCGAAACGTCGCGGTCGCGGTGCGTCACTGATGAAGACACCGGTCCACGAACTCGCCGACGCGGAGGGCATTCCCGTCGTCCACGACCTTGACGCGATGATCTTCCAGATCGAGTCGCGTGGTGGTGTCTGGCTCGGCGTGGTGATCGCCTACGGGCGGTTGATCCCGCAGCAGGTTCTCACTCGTGTTCCGCTCGTCAACTTGCACTTCTCTTTGTTGCCGAGATGGCGGGGTGCTGCTCCCGTCGAGCGTGCGATTCTCGCCGGGGACGATCACGTCGGTGTCTGCGTCATGCGGGTGGTCGAAGCCCTCGACGCTGGTGAGGTCTACGCGCGGGTCGCCATTCCGGTGGGTCCGAACGACGACGTCGAGGAACTGCGCGATCGCTTGTGTGTGCTCGGTACGGCCGAGTTGGTGCGTCTCCTCGGCTCGGGCTGGGGGACGCCCGAGCCGCAGGTGGGTGAGCCGTCGTATGCCAGGAAGATCGCCAAGGAAGATCGCCGACTCTCATTCGCTGAGTCGGCAGAGCACCTTGCCCGCACGGTGCGGATCGGAGACGCCTATGGGGAGTTCGCCGGACAGCGGGTCAAGGTGTCGAAGGTCCACGTCATCGACATCGCAGAGTCGCTGGAGCGTTGGCCTCTCGGTGAGGTGCGCTTGGTGGGACGCAGGGTGGTGGTTGCCTGCGGCGACGGACACCTCGTGTTGGAGCGTGTCCAGCCAGCCGGAAAGTCGGTGATGTCAGCCGGCGACTGGTGGAACGGCGTCGCGTCTACGCTCGGGACTGCGAGGTTCGATCGATGAGACTGGACGGAACGGTGAGTGCGTTCGATCACCATGAGGGACTCGGGTGGATCGACGACGCCGCAGGGGGGCGCTACCTGTTCCATTGCGCTGAACTGCTGGACGGCTCGCGGGACGTGGCGGTGGGGGCCAGGGTCACCTTCGAGCGAGCCATCCGGTTCGGCCACCAGGAAGCCGCGAGAATCGAGAAACGTTGATCGTTGGGCGGAAGGTCGCCCTCCCGATAGCCTGTGTCACCAAGTGGGGACATCAGCCCCCACCCGACCACGGAAATTCCACTTCCAGGTGAGGTGGCGAGTGCGCTCGGGTCGCAGCCGCACAGCGGCTCGGCTTCGCGCATCCACGCCGTCCCATCGGTCACACATCGAGGGAGGCATCGCCGCTTGCACAAGAAAGTAACGCCATAGCACCGCCAACCCAGGAGCCGCGGTTCAACGAGAAGATTCGCGCACGCGAAGTGCGACTCGTGGACGCAGATGGTTCCCAGGTCGGCATCGTGAACATCTCCGACGCTTTGGAGCGCGCACAGCGCCAAGATCTGGATTTGGTGGAGGTGGCCCCTCAGGCCAACCCGCCGGTGTGCCGGATCATGGACTACGGGAAATTCCGCTACGAGGAGTCCCAGCGCCTCAAGGAGTCGCGTCGCAAGACGGTGCAGATCACGATGAAAGAGGTGAAGCTCAGGCCGAAGATCGGCAAGGGCGACTTCGACACCAAGGTGCGTCACATGCAGGAGTTCCTCGAGGAGGGACACAAGGTCAAGGTGACGCTGCAGTTCCGGGGTCGCGAGGTTGCCCACCCGGAACTCGGCTCGAAACTCCTCAACGCGGTGATCGAGCAGTTGGGTGACATCGCCAAGGTGGACACCCATGCGCGACTCGAAGGGAAGAGCATGACCATGGTGTTGTCACCCGAGAAGAAACAAACGAAGAAGCCATCGGACAAGCAGGCGCCGGTAAGTCCGGAACCTGCGGCCACCGATTCTCAGATCGCCCAGTAAGCAACGAGTACGACGAGAAAGAACAGGGAAGGAACGACAAGATGCCAAAGATGAAGACCTCCAAGACGGCCGCCAAGCGGTTCCGAAAGACGGGGACGGGCAAGCTCCGTCGCCAACAGTCGATGCGTCAGCACCTGTTCGAGCACAAGCCATCCACACGGACCCGCCGACTCGACGGATTCGTCGACGTGCATTCGGGTGACGTGAAGCGAATCAAGCGCCTTCTTGGCGAGCGTTAAACCGAACTTTCATCGAGAGGAGACCACGACATGGCACGAGTAAAGAGGGCGGTTCACGCCAAGAAGAAGCACAAGGCGATCCTGGAAAAGGCCAAGGGTTACTACGGTGACCGCAGCCGTACCTTCCGATCGGCCAACGAGCAGGTGTTGCACTCCGGGCAGTACGCATTTCGCGACCGTCGCGCACGCAAGGGCGAGTTCCGCAGTCTGTGGATCCAGCGCATCAACGCTGGTTGCCGCCAGAACGGATTCACCTACAGCCGTTTGATCGATGGACTGAACAAGGCCGGTGTGCAGGTCGACCGCAAGATCCTGGCGGATCTGGCCGTCAACGATCCGGCAGCGTTCACGAAGTTGGTGGAGACCGCCCGAGGGGCCCTCGTCTGAGCGACACCCGTCTCGGGTACAGCAACAATCGGGTGCAGCGGCTTCGCCGCTTGCTGTCGACCAAGTCTGAACGCGACGAGGCGGGGAGCTTCGTCGTCGAAGGTCGGCATCTCCTCGAGGAGGCGTTGCGCGCGAAGTGGCAGGTTCGTGAGATCTTCGTCGACCCCGCGCGTTCGGCCGCGTCGCTCGCGGGTCTCGACGTGCAAGACGTCCCCGTTCACGAATTGCAAGACGGCGTTCTCGAGCGAGTCGCCACCACCGAGTCCCCCCAAGGCGTCATCGCGGAAGTGGCGCGTCGTCGGTTCGATGAACGGCCCCGTGGATGGGTACTCGCGGTGGATCGACTGGCCGATCCAGGCAATCTCGGCACGCTGATTCGCTCCGCGGAGGCATTCGGAGCGGGGGCCGTCGTCTGCACCACGGGCACGGTCGATCCGTTCAATCCGAAGGCCTTGCGTGCAGCGGCAGGTGCGACGTTCCACGTTCCCGTTCTTGTGGACCGTGCCCTCGACGATCTGCGGCACTGGGGATTCCGTGTCCTCGGAACGACCTCCCACGAATCGCCACGGGTCGCCGACATCGGTGCGGCGGATCTCGGTGGAGAGGTCGCGGTGGTGTTGGGCAACGAAGCACATGGTCTCGACGCGGATGCTCCCGTCGACGAGTGGGTGTCCATTCCCCATCTGGGGAGAAGCGAGAGTCTCAATGTCGCCATGGCGGGCACGGTGGTGTCGTACGTCGTGTCGAGTCGCCGAAGCCGCGCGTAGCGGGCACTAGCGTTTCGTGAAGTCATGACGAGCGATCTGCAGCAGGACATTGCGAACGCGCTGGCCAGCGCCTTGGGCGAGGTGGCCGCAGCATCCGATACCCGATCCCTACAGGCGGTGGTCACTGCCGTGCACGGCAAGAAGGGGCAGTTGGCCGTGCTCAAGTCACAGTTGGGGCAGCTCGATGATCTGGAGCAGCGCAAGGAGATGGGCCGTCTCATCGGTGAAGCTCAGGCGCGTCTTCAAGCCTCGATCAGTGAACGGGAGACGGTGCTCAAGGGTCGGGAACACCACGAACGAGTGGCGTGAGAGGGCATGGACCTCAGCGAGTTCGTGGCTGACCATCATCGCGGCCACGCGCACATCGTCACCCAGGCGATGACGCGGCTTGAAGACGTGTTCATCGGTCTCGGTTTCGAAGTCGCGGAGGGTCCCGAGGTGGAGCTCGACTTCTACAACTTCGAGGCGCTCAACATGCCGAAGTCGCACCCTGCGCGCAGCGAGTTCGACACGATGTTCCTCGAACCTGGCTCACCCGCACAACAGCCGGGTTCGGTGTTGTTGCGCACCCACACGTCGCCGGTACAGATCCGCTTGATGCAGTCGCAGCAGCCACCCATCTATGCGGTGATGCCGGGTCGTGTCTTTCGCCGCGACACTCCCGACGCGACGCACATGCCCGTGTTCCACCAGATCGAGGGTCTCGTGGTGGACGAGGGGATCACCTTCGCCCATCTCGCCGGCACGATCGAGGCGTTCACCCAGGCGTTCTTCGGCAAGGACTTCACGAGCCGTTTGCGACCGTCGTTCGTCCCGTGCACCGAGCCGAGCGCGGAGTGCGACATTCGTCGCGCCGACGGCGACTGGATCGAACTCGGTGGCTGCGGCATGGTGCACCCCAACGTGCTGCGCGCTGGGGGCATCGCTCCCGAGATCTACACGGGTTTTGCGTTCGGTTTCGGTATCGACCGGATGGCCAAGGAACGCCACCAGGTGGCCGACATTCGTGAGATGTACACGAACGACCTGCGCTTCTTGAGGCAGTTCTCGTGAAGGTCTCGTTGTCGTGGTTGAACGAGTTCGCCGACTTCGGTGACGACGTCGATCGGATCTCATCGGGTTTGACCTCCCTCGGCCTGGCGGTTGACGGAGTGGAGCGGCATTGCGAGCGAGTGGACGGTGTCGTGGTGGCCAAGGTGTTGCGTACCGAGAAACACGCCGACGCCGCCAAGGTCACACGAGTGTGGGTCGACGCCGGCGACGGTGCGGAGCGTCACATCTGGTGTGGCGCGACGAACATGAAGGCCGGGGATCTCGTGCCGTTGGCCACCATCGGCACCAAGATGCCCGACGGCCGAGAGATCAGTCGTCGCGGCATCCTCGGGATCGACAGCGAGGGAATGTTGTGTAGCGGCGTCGAACTCGGAATCGACGAGGACTCGGCAGGACTGAAGATCCTTCCGGGTGACTGTTCGCTGGGGCAGAACGTCTTCGACGCGTTGGGGCTCTCCGTCGAGGTGGTGTTCGATCTCGACGTCACCCGCAATCGCCCCGATTGTTACGGCCATCTCGGGGTCGCACGCGACCTTGCCGCCAAGTGGGGCTTGCCATTGCGCTCTGCGGGACCGTCGCGGAAGGAGGGGAAGACGCTTCACGGGCTCACCATCGACGTGCGCGACGGTGAATCGTGTCCCAGTTTCTCTGCGATCGTGATCGACGGTGTGCGGATCACCGATTCCCCGGAGTGGTTGGCGAGGCGTCTGCGCCATGCAGGGATGCGCTCGATCAACAACGTGGTCGACGTCTCCAACTTCGTCAACCTCGAGTTGAATCAGCCCAACCACGCCTACGACCTGGCCAAAGTGGGGCAGGGATTCATCGTCCGCAACGCGAAAGCGGGGGAGACGATCACCACGTTGGACGGCGAGGTGCGCGCACTTGATGGCGACCTGCTGATCTGTGACTCTTCGGACGTGCCGGTGGGTGTGGCGGGAATCATGGGCGGCCTCGACTCCGAAGTGAGCGCAGCAACGACCGCTCTCGCCGTGGAAATCGCACACTTCGCCCCGCAGCGCGTGGTTGCCTCGGCTTCACGTCTCGGACTACGCACGGAGGCTTCGATTCGTTTCGAACGCGGAGTCGATCCACACGGCGCTGAGCGAGCATTCGATCGGTTCGTCGAATTGCTGTCGTTGACGTGCCCGGATTTGTCCGTTCGTCGTGGTGTGGCGTCCAGTATGCACGCGTTCTTGATGCCGAAGATGCGCTCGATCGAGGTGCGTTGCCCGGAGGTGAGACGCGTCCTCGGCATCGAGCCGTCTGGTCGAGAGATCGCGGAGTTGCTGGAGCCGATCGGTTTCTCGGTGAAGGGGAAGGGCGAGACGCTGAACGTCGAGATTCCGTCCTGGCGACCTGACTGCACGATCGAGATCGACATCATCGAAGAGATCGCCCGTCACCATGGCTATGACGAGTTGGGCAAGTTGGTGCCAAAGTCGCCGGTGTACGGGAAGTTGAGCGAGGCACAGCGCCGACGCCGGAGGTTGCGTGAAGTCGTCCTCGGCCTCGGACTCAGCGAGACGATGCCGAACCCGTTCCTCGCCCCGGGAGATTTGGAGCGGGTGGGTCTGGACTCGCGAAATGCCCTTCGCCTCGCCAACCCTCTGGTTGCCGAGGAAAGCATCCTGCGCACGTCGTTGCGCCCGGGTCTGCTGCGAACCATCGTCTACAACCAGTCTCATCGCGTCGAAGGCGTGCGAATCTACGAACTCGGCCACGTCTATCCACAAGGCGACGGAGAATTGCCCGACGAGTTCGAGTCGCTATGCCTGATGGCGGTCGGCGCGGATGCTCCCGTTGCGATGCAGTGGTGGAACGAGATTTCCTCCGCCCTCGAGGTTGGCGCGCAGTTGGATCAGACGCGCGCGCCCGTCGGCTTCCACCCCTCACGGTCTGCGACCTTGAGCCGCGGGAAGGCGGTCTTGGGCGCGGTGGGGGAAATCGATCCGCGCGTGTTGGATGCGCTCGGCGTGCAAGGTCGGGTGGCTTGCCTCGAACTGAATGCATCGGTCGTGTGCGGTGAGTCACCGAAGGTCGCCGTCGCCAAGAACGTCAGCAAGTTTCCTTCGGCCGATTTCGATCTGGCTTTTCTCGTCGGGGACGAGACGACCGCGGCTTCGCTCTCCCGGGTGCTGCGCCAAGGCGCTGGGTCCGTCCTCGAAAGCTTGCAGGTCTTCGACGTGTATCGGGGAAGTGACCTTCCTGCAGGCAGTCGGAGCATCGGTTTGCGCGTCACCCTCCGAGCGGGCGACCGCACCCTCACCGACGACGAGGTGGCCGACGTCCGACTACGGTGCATCGAGGCCGCGGTCAAGGCGGGTGGCCAACTGCGCTAGCTCGCAGGGCATCCGTGGATAATCATGCAATGCACTGTATGATCATGCAGTAATGATTTCGGTTGCGATCATCGGTGCCTCGGGCTTCACTGGCGTGGAACTGCTGCGCCTGTGCTCGGTCCATCCGGAGTTCGAGGTCGTCTACGCCACGGGAGACACGGCGGCGGGGAGTCTCGCTACGTCGTTGTACCCCTCGTTGCAGGCGAATTACCCGAACCTGGTGTTCGAGGAGTACGACGTGGATCGGGCCTGTCAGGCGGAAGTGGTGTTCCTGTGCCTACCCCATGAGGCGGCGCTGGGAGTCGCTGCCCAACTCGTCGGCAAGGTCCGGCTCGTCGTCGACCTGTCGGCGGCATTCCGCCTGAAGGACGCCTCGCTGTATCCGCAGTGGTACGGATTCGAGCACGATCAAGGAACCTTGCTGGCGGAGGCGCGCTACGGCTTGCCGGAACTCTTCCGGGACGACCTCGTCGGGGCACGCTTGATCGCAACTCCCGGTTGTTACGTCACGGCGGCGTCGTTGGCGATCACGCCGCTCGTGCGCATGGGCATCATCGACCCCCAATCGGTGATCGTCGATGCGGCCTCGGGTGTGAGTGGGGCCGGGCGTGCCGCCAAGCACTCGACGTCGTTCAGCGTCGTCAACGAGGACTTCACCGCCTACGGGTTGTTGGATCACCGTCACACCCCAGAAATCGAGCAGGTCACCGGAGCGAGGATTCTCTTCACACCCCACCTCGCGCCGATGAATCGCGGAATTCTGGCGACCTGTTATGCGAAGACCCTCGGTGATGCTCCGACGACGGCGTCCTTGCTTGCCGCACTGTCAAGCTTCTATCGCCATGAACGATTCGTCGTCGTCAACAAGACGTCGCCCTCGACGAAGGCCACTCTCGGAACGAACGTGGTGCACATCACCGCACGGTTCGACGACCGAACCAAGACCGCGATGATCATCGCGGCGCTCGACAACCTGACCAAGGGTGCTTCGGGAGGAGCGGTGCAAGCGGCGAACGTCGCGCTCGGTTTGGAGGAATCGTCCGGGTTGGCCAAGGTCGGGCTGTATCCATGAACACGATTACTCCCACCCAGCGGACCCCCCGTGAAGTGGGCGAGCTCCTCGTGGAGTCGCTCCCGTACATCCAACGTTTCGCCAACCGGATCATCGTCGTCAAGTACGGCGGCAACGCCTTGGCCGGATCGGATGAGACGACTGCGCTCCAGTCATTCGCCCAGGACGTCGCGCTGTTGCGCGCAGTAGGGATGAAGCCGGTCGTCGTGCACGGTGGTGGTCCGCAGATCAGCACGATGATGGAGCGTCTGGGCAAGAAGCCCGAGTTCGTCGACGGCTTGCGCGTCACCGATGCCGAGACCATCGAAATCGCGAGCATGGTGCTGCTCGGCAACGTGAATCCGCAGATCGTCAACGCCGTCAACGCTTTCGGTGCCCAAGCAGTCGGTGTCTCCGGTCAAGATGCCGCTCTCCTGCGGGTGCGCCAGCGCGATCCACGGTTGGGTTTCGTCGGTGACATCGAGTCGGTCGACGCATCGGTGGTGCAGTCGGTGCTCGACGACGGAGCGATTCCGGTGGTCGCCACCATTGGTAGTGATGGTCATGGCCAGGCGTTCAACGTGACCGCCGACACGGCGGCGGCGGCCATTGCCGGAGCACTCGGCGCGCAGAAGGTCATCTACCTCACCGACGTACCGGGCATCCTTCGCGATCGGACCGACTCGCAGAGTCTGGTGGCGCGGGCGACTCGTTCGGAGATCGCCGAGATGATCGCGACGGGAGTGATCGACGGCGGCATGATTCCGAAGGTCGAGAGTTGTCTGCATGCGCTCGACGCGGGGGTGTCTGACGCGCACATCTTGGACGGCAGGGTGGAGCACGTGCTGCTGATCGAACTGTTCACCGAGGCCGGAGTCGGCACCATGATCGTGGCGGGCAAGTAGTGGCCGGCCACGCGTTCCTCGAGCACGATCGGGCGAAGGCGTTGCTCGCCGGGCGCGAGTCGGGCGTAGGTTGCCCCTTCATGCCCGTGTTCGGGCCGCCGCAGGTGATGTTCGTGCGGGGCGAGGGAACGCGACTGTGGGATGACTCGGGCAAGGAGTACCTCGACTTCCTCTGCGGTCTCGCAGTGACCTCACTCGGCCATGCTCATCCGGCCGTCGCCAAGGCGATCGCGGAGCAGGCTTCGGTGTTGTTGCATGTCAGCAACTTCTTCGCCAACCCGGTGGCCACCGAAGTGGCGATCGCAATCGACGCGCTGCACGGCGCGGGCGGACAAGTGTTCTTCTGCAATTCGGGTGCCGAAGCGAATGAAGCCGCATTCAAGATCGCACGGAAGTTCGGCGGCCGTGGTCGTCACGTGGTGGTGAGCGCGCTCGGCAGTTTCCATGGCCGCACGCTCGCGGCTTTGGCCGCCACCGGTCAGCCGGAGAAGCACGAGCCGTTCCAGCCGATGCCCGAGGGATTCCACCACGTTCCTTTCGGTGACATCGCTGCACTCGCTGCTGTCTTGCAGCCGAGTGTCGGCGCGGTGATCATCGAAACGATCCAAGGCGAGGGCGGCGTGGTTCCGGCGAGCGTCGAGTACCTCCGCGAGGTCGAGCGTCTGTGTCGTGAACATGGCGCGTTGTTGATCGTCGACGAGGTGCAGACCGGCTTTGCACGCACCGGAGAATGGTTCGGTTACCAGGCGGCTGGTTTGACTCCAGACATCGTGACGATGGCCAAGGGGCTCGGCAACGGCATGCCGATCGGCGCGGTGTGGGCCAAGCGCCAAGTTGCGGGTGTGATGAAGCCTGGTGATCACGGCAGCACCTTCAGCGGAACGGCGATCGCGACGGCGGCGGCACGGGCGGTGATCACGACCATGCTCGAGATCGACGCTCCTCGTCTCGCCCGTGAGCGAGGCGCAGAATTGCGCGCCGGGTTGCTGGCATTGCCCGGTGTGGTGGCGGTGCACGGGGCGGGACTGTTGTTGGCTGCCGAAATCGCGCCGGGGTTGGACAGCAAACGGATCGCCGGCGAACTTCTGGCGCGGGGACTCGTGGTCAATGCGGTCACGCCGACGCGTCTGCGCTTGGCGCCGCCATTGACGGTGTCGAGCAGCGAGATCGACCAGGCTCTGGCGACGATGGGGAGTGTGTTGGCGTGAACCTGCTCGGAATCGATCGTCTCGACCCGTCCGACATCGAGCGCTTGATCGATCTGGGGCTGCGGGATCCGCAGTCGCTGGGTCGACCCCTCGCCGGCCGCACGGTGGCCCTGATCTTCGAGAAGCCGTCGACGCGCACTCGTCATTCGAGTGAGGCGGCAGTCGTGCAATTGGGTGGCCATCCCGTCTACACGCGGGGCGAAGAGGTGGGTATGGACGAGCGGGAATCGGTGGAGGACATCACGCGAGTCCTCGCCGGATATCACGCCGTGCTCGCGGCTCGCGTGTTCGATCACGACACGTTGCAGCGAATGGCGGCAGTATCGACGATTCCGGTCGTCAACTTGCTCAGTGACGTCGAACATCCGTTGCAGGCGATCGCCGACGCGATCACGATGACGGAGGAGTTTGGCGATCTCGCCGGTAAGTCCGTCGCATGGGTGGGGGACTTCAACAACGTCGCACGGTCGCTGAGCTGGACCTGCGCGATGCTCGGGATGCACGTCCGGTTGGCATGTCCGGCCGGTTACGACGCCTCGGACGAGGAGTTGCAGGGGATCCTGGCTGTCGGCGCCTCTTCTGTCGAGCAGTATCGCGACCCTCGGCTCGCGGTCGAGGGAGCGATCGCGGTGCACACCGACACGTGGACGAGCATGGGGCAGGAGGAAGAACGAGAAGTTCGACTGGCGGTCTTTTCGCAGTTCCAGGTGACGAGGGAGACCATGGCCCATGCCGATCCGCGTGCGGTGTTCATGCATTGTCTCCCCGCACATCGAGGCGAGGAAGTGGCCGCAGAGGTGATCGACGGTCAGCAGAGCAGGGTCGTGCGACAGGCGCATCATCGACTGAGTGCTGCACGAGCGGCATTCGCCTGGTTGGCAGGGTAAGGAGGACACAGGTGGCATCGAAAGTTCAGCGGCAGCGGATCATCGCGGAGGTGATTTCCGGTCAATCCGTCACCAGTCAGCCCGAGTTGCTGAGGTTGTTGAAGAAGCGGGGAATCGCCGCGACTCAGGCGACGGTCTCTCGTGACCTCGAGGAGATCGGCGCAGTCAAGGTGCGAAGTGCCGATGGCGAAGCCGAGTACGCGATCCCCGAATTCGAACCGAATCGCATCGCCCCCGTCGACCAATTGCGGCGCGTGTTGTCCGAATGGGTGGCCGAGGTGACGGTGAGCAATCCGATCGTGATCGTGCGCACGCCTCCTGGTTGTGCTCACGTGGTTGCTTCCGCGCTCGACCGATCCCGGCTGGAGGGGGTGGCCGGCACCGTGGCCGGAGACGACACGTTGTTCTGCGTGGCATCGCCAGAATTCGGGGCGGTCAAACTGGCGCGTGAGATCGAGCGGCTCGCGGGTGTGGGTCACGAGCGGAAGGTCAAGCAATGAGTGGACCGTTGTGGCATGGTCGACTGTCGTCGGGCAGTGCGGATGAGTTGATGCGGTTCACCGAGAGCATCGGGTTCGACGTCCGTCTTGCCTTCGACGACCTGACGGGCTCGGCCGGGCACGTCGCGATGCTCGGTCACGTGGGCATTCTCGGCACTGATGAGACGACGGTGTTGCTGGCTGCCCTCGAATCGGTACGCGCGGAAATGGCCGATGGATCGTTCGTGTTCGCACCGACGGACGAGGACATCCACACGGCGATCGAGCGACGGGTGACCGAATTGACTGGTCCGGTCGGCGGCAAGTTGCACACCGGCCGCAGTCGGAACGATCAGTGCGTCACCGCGCTGCGGCTGTGGTGCAAGCGGGAGTTCGGCGCCCTCGCCACGTCCGTCCTCGACTTGGCAGAGACGTTCGCCGCGTCCGCGCGTCGTGCCGGCGTGGGGGAGGACGGCGCAGTCATCCCGGCGTACACCCATGTCCAACGTGCGCAGCCGGTGCTCCTCGCACACCATCTGCTCGCCCACTCATGGGCCCTGCTTCGTGACGTCGAGCGGTTGCACGGCGCGTTGCAGCGCGTCGACGTCTCGCCCCTCGGAGCCGGAGCCGTGGCCGGCAGTTCGTTGCCTCTCGATCCAGATTTCACCGCCCGACGACTCGGATTCTCCGCGCGGTTCGAGAACTCGATGGATGCGGTGTCCGATCGTGACTTCGTGGCCGAGTTGCTGTTCGTGCTCGGTCTGACCGGGGTCCATCTGTCGCGGATCGGCGAGGAGTGGGTGTTGTGGACGTCCACGGAGTTCGGTTTTGCGAAGTTGGACGATCGCTATGCGACCGGTTCATCGATGCTGCCCCAGAAGAAGAACGCCGACATCGCGGAGTTGACTCGCGGCAAGTCGGGACGCCTGATCGGCAACCTCACCGGATTGCTCGCCACGCTCAAGGGGCTGCCACTGAGTTACAACCGGGACCTTCAGGAGGACAAGGAGCCCCTGTTCGACTCCTTCGATCAGGTTCGCCTCGCGATCGCTGCCCTCGACGGCATGGTGCGGTCCGCCACGTTCGACACCGATCGACTGGCTCGTGCCGCGAACGACGAGTTCCTCTATGCCACCGACATCGCCGAATGGCTCGTGGCCCGTGGCACCCCGTTCCGGGAGGCGCATGCGATCGTGGGGGAGCACGTCCGGACTGCACTCGAGACGGGAAAGTCGCTCGGCGAGCTGGTGGCGGGAGATGCGCGCCTCGGAACCGATGCTCTCGCGGTCATGCGTCGGGGCGTCGCCAACCGCGCGTCACCAGGTGGTGGCGGACCGGTGGCGGTGGCCGCGCAACTCGAGCGATTCGACCAGCGGGTCAACGAGCTGCGTCGTTCGCTCACCTAACATCTCTGCGTGACCTCGCCTGGTGACATCGTTGCGGAGTTCTCCGCTCGTGGTCTGATTCACGACTCCACCAATCGCGAGGAGTTGACGGCTCGATCGGTCGCGAGGCCGCTCACGGCGTACGTGGGATTCGATCCCACCGCGGACTCTCTCCATGTCGGACACCTGTTGGGACAAGTGTCGCTCCGGCGCCTGCAGTTGCTCGGTCACCGACCGATCGTGCTCGCCGGGGGAGCGACGGGCATGGTGGGCGACCCGTCCGGACGCAGTGAAGAGCGCAACCTGCTCGATGAGGACACGCTGCGCGGGAACGTCGACAAGATCTCACGCCAACTCGAGCGGATCCTCGATTTCGGCAAGTCGAGCAATGCGGCGGTGCTCGTGAACAACGCCGACTGGACCGCCAAGGTGCCGATGCTGACGTTCCTCCGCGAGGTGGGCAAGCACGTCACCGTCAACCAGATGGTCGCGAAGGAATCGGTGAAGTCACGCCTGGCCGACACCAATGGTCTCAGTTTCACGGAGTTCAGTTACATGCTGCTCCAGGCAAACGACTTCCGACACCTGTGTGAGCACTTCGACTGCGAGATGCAGCTCGGCGGTTCCGACCAGTGGGGCAACATCACCGTGGGCATCGACCTGATACGCAAGGTGCTCGGTCGCAGCGGATACGGCTTGACGTGGCCCCTGATCACCAAGTCGGACGGCACCAAGTTCGGCAAGACCGCGAGTGGGGCAGTGTGGCTCGACCCTGACAAAACCTCTCCGTATCAATTCCGCCAGTTTTGGATGCAAGTCAGCGACCTCGACATCGAACGGTTCCTCCCGCAGTTCTCCTTGCGTCCGATGAACGAAGTCGTGGGCGTGTTGGCCGAGCAGCGTGAGCGCCCGGAGTCGCGCGTCGCTCAGCGTGCTTTGGCCCAGGAGATGACGGCTCTCGTACACGGTGCTCAAGCGGCGACCGCTGCGGAGCAGGCCGCCGACGTGTTGTTCGGAGCCAACCCGATCTCGGCATCGATCGATGCAATCCGACAGATCGCTGCCGAAGTCCCGGTGACGACGATGGGCACGGCAACACTGCACGATGCGATCGGCGTACTGGTGACGACAGGTGTGGCCGCGTCCAATTCCGAGGCCCGTCGGTTGCTCCAGCAGCGCAGCGTCCGTGCCAACGGTGAGCAAGTGGACGAACATGCACGCCTCGATCGCGTCGCGTTGTTGCACGGTCGGTGGATGTTGTTGCGCAAAGGCAAGACGACGTATCACCTGCTCGATTTCGGGTCCTGATCGGCGCAAACCCAAGCCCCGCAGGGCTTTGCGGGATGCGGTCAGCTGGAAGCCAGTAAAATCAAGCAAATATCGTGTCCCAGGTTGACGCTCCGAGGCCCAGTCGCTAGATTCTCAGTCCGCCCTTTGGCCAGTTGGTCAAAGGTTTCCGCGGCTCACCTCCGGGTTTCCCGAGTGAGTGGTGGATGTGCTCCTTGAAAACGGAAGAGAAGACTGAACGCCAGTGCGGGCAGTAGGGCAGGGTCGAAAACCCCATGTCTTGCTGTCTGTCAATTCTGGTCGGACGAGAGTCCGGCCAACCATTTAGTAACCGGTCGGGTGAGCACCCGATCGGCAGGACACGGTGCTTCAACTCAGTGACCGAATTGGTCGCTGAAAATTGGGCTCCGTGTACTTTCCGGAATTCTGTCTGGGTTACGACCTAGGCAAGTTCTTGACGGAGAGTTTGATCCTGGCTCAGGACGAACGCTGGCGGCGTGCTTAACACATGCAAGTCGAACGAGATCCATGGTGTAGCAATACACCGGAAGATCTAGTGGCGAACGGGTGAGAAACACGTGAGAAACCTGCCCCAGACTCTGGGATAACAAGTGGAAACGCTTGCTAATACCAGATGACGTCGGAGAACCGCATGGTTCGCTGACGAAAGGAATTCTGGTTTGGGAGGGTCTCGCGGCCTATCAGCTTGTTGGTGGGGTAACGGCCTACCAAGGCTACGACGGGTAGCTGGTCTGAGAGGATGATCAGCCACACTGGGACTGAGACACGGCCCAGACTCCTACGGGAGGCAGCAGTGGGGAATCTTGCGCAATGGGCGAAAGCCTGACGCAGCAACGCCGCGTGCGGGATGAAGGCTTTCGGGCTGTAAACCGCTTTCAGCAGGAACGAAACTGACGGTACCTGCAGAAGAAGGAGCGGCCAACTACGTGCCAGCAGCCGCGGTGACACGTAGGCTCCAAGCGTTGTCCGGATTTATTGGGCGTAAAGAGCTCGTAGGCGGTTGAGTAAGTCGGGTGTGAAAACTTTGGGCTTAACCCGGAGACGCCACTCGATACTGCTCTGACTTGAGTTCAGGAGGGGAGTGGGGAATTCCTAGTGTAGCGGTGAAATGCGCAGATATTAGGAGGAACACCGGTGGCGAAGGCGCCACTCTGGACTGAAACTGACGCTGAGGAGCGAAAGCATGGGTA
>JBJTFU010000138.1:0-23536 GCA_046093585.1 Ilumatobacteraceae bacterium
GGCCGACATCGTGACGGACCAGACGAGTGCCCACGACCCGTTGTCGTACTTGCCGAACGACTTGAGTGAGGATGCCGCGAAGGAATTGCTGGCCAAGAACCCGCAGGAGTTCATTCGTCGTTCGCGCGCCGCGATGGCGGCGCATTGCGCCGCGATGGTCGGGTTCATGGACGCCGGTGCCGAGGTGTTCGACTACGGCAACTCGTTGCGTCGAGAGGCCGAGCTGGGCGGTTTCGATCGCGCTTTCGACTACCCGGGATTCTTGCCTGCCTACATTCGCCCGCAGTTCTGTGAGGGCCGCGGACCGTTCCGTTGGGTGGCACTCTCCGGTGATCCGAAGGACATCGCGGCGACGGACCAGGCAGTACTCGAGGAGTTCCCCGAGGACGAGAGCCTCGCCCGTTGGATCCGACTCGCCAGAGAGCGCGTCGCCTTCCAAGGCCTGCCGTCGCGAATCTGTTGGGTCGGCTATGGCGAGCGCCATCGACTTGGTCTGCGTTTCAACGAGATGGTCAAGCGGGGCGAAGTGTCGGCGCCGATCGTGATCGGTCGCGATCACCTGGACTCCGGTTCGGTCGCCTCCCCGTATCGCGAAACCGAGGCGATGATCGACGGCTCGGATGCCATCGCCGACTGGCCGCTGCTCAACGCACTCGTCAACACGGCATCGGGCGCCACCTGGGTGAGCATCCACCACGGTGGAGGAGTGGGAATCGGACGCAGCATCCACGCCGGCATGGTGTGTCTGGCCGACGGCACCGATCTCGCCGCGGAGAAGTTGTCGCGAGTGCTCAAGTCCGACCCCGGCATGGGAGTCATCCGACACGCCGATGCCGGCTACGACCACGCCATCAACACAGCCGCTGAGCGCGGAGTGCGCGTGCCGATGCGCGAACAGTGATGCGACTGCACTGCGAGTACGTCTGGCTCGGGGGAGAGTCGGCTGCTCGCAACGTGCGTATCACGATCGACGGCCACTCGATCGTCGCAGTGGAAGTGGAGGTCGAGAAGACCGCTGAAGACGTCGTCGTGAAGGGCTTGGTCATGCCCGGACTCGTCAACAGTCACAGCCACGCCTTCCATCGGGCACTCCGAGGGCGCACTCACGCCGGCTCCGGTGACTTCTGGTCGTGGCGAAATCCGATGTACAGACTCGCGCAGCGGCTCGACCCGGACAACTACCGCGAACTTTCTGCCGCGGTCTACGGCGAGATGGTGTTGGCTGGCATCACCGGCGTGGGTGAGTTCCACTACGTGCACCATCAGGTGGACGGAACGCCGTATGCCGACGAGAACGCGATGGGGCTTGCCCTCGTCGATGGCGCATCAAAGGCTGGCATCCGACTGGCCTTGCTCGACACCGCCTATCTCCATGCGGGTCTCGACAAGCCTGACCCACTGCCGGAGCAGATGCGCTTCAGCGACGGGTCGATCGCGAACTGGTTGGAGCGAGTAGGTGAGCTCGCAGGTGGGGAAAATTGGACGGTGGGTCTGGCGCCACACAGTGTGCGTGCAGTGCACGCCACTGAATTGGTCGAAGTGGCGCGCTGGCGAGGGTCGCGAGTGGTGCACCTGCACGTGTCGGAACAGCCAGCCGAGAACGAAGTGTGCCTGCGCACTATGGGGAAGACCCCGACCGAGGTGCTCCACGATGCGGGACTGCTCGGACCGCACCTCACCGCGGTGCACGCCACGCACTTGACCGAGCGTGACGTCTCGTTGCTCGGTTCCTCCAAGTCGAACATCTGCATGTGTCCCACTACCGAGCGCGACTTGGCGGATGGAATCGGACCCGCCAGCAGGTTGGTGGGTGGGGGATGCACGATGTGTCTCGGCTCCGACTCGCACGCGGTGATCGACCTGTTCGAAGAGGCACGCGCAGTCGAGCACGATGAGCGACTGATCACCGGCAAGCGGGGGATCCACTCGCCGGCGAGTTTGTTGGAGGCCGCGACACGGGGCGGTGAGATCTCGCTCGGGTGGGATCCGGTAGCAGGAATCGGCGTGCGGGTCGGCGCGAAAGCAGACTTGATCGCGATCGACCTCGAGACCGTGCGCTTGGCCGGGTTCGAAGCGAAGTCGGCCGCGGCGCACATCGTGCATGCTGCGGCGCCTGCCGACGTGCGGGATGTCTGGATGGGTGGCGAACAGGTGGTGCGCAATCGAGAACACGTGCGACTCGGCGACGTTGCAGCCCGACTGAGGTCCGCAATTGGGGCGCTTGGTACCCTGTAGGTCGTCATGGCAGTGCTTCCCATCGCCAAAGTGGGTCACCCCGAATTGCGGATCGTGGCCAAGGAAGTGACACGCGAAGAGCTCGGGTCCTCCGAGGTGCAGTCCTTCATCGACGACCTCATCGAGACCATGCGCCACGCCAACGGTGCGGGACTGGCCGCCACGCAGGTGCTCCGACATCAGCGCATCTGCGCCGTGGAGGTGCGCGACAACCCGCGTTACCCCTACAAGCCGAACATCCCGCTCACGATCCTCGTGAATCCGGTGTTGACGCCGCTCGACGACGACCAGTTCGCCAACTACGAGGGATGCCTGTCCGTGCCCGGGATTCGTGGCCTGGTGCTGCGCAACACCCGTCTGCGCGTCCAGGCATGGGATCGTCACGGCAACGAGATCGACGAAGAGGTTCGCGGGCTGAAGGCCTGCACCTACCAGCACGAGGTGGATCACCTGGACGGCCTGCTCGTCCTCGATCGCGTTCTCGATCCGGCGACGCTCGCCACGTGGGAGGCCTTCGACGAGTTCCACAAGGCCGCATTCGTGGAGCGAGTCACCGCGCTCGTCGCCAAACACGGCTCCTGATGTTCGCGGTCGGCGGGATCGGTCAACTCGTCACGAACGATCCGCAATTGGGCGATGGTCCGCTCGGCATCGTTCGTGATGCAGCCGTGGTGGTGGGTGATGATGGAGTAATCACCTGGGTGGGCCCAACCAGTGAAGTCGAGCATCATTCGGCGGTGCGCCCCACGGACGTGGGCGGGCGGGCAGTGATTCCTGGTTTCGTCGACAGCCATACACACCTGGTGTTCGCCGGCGATCGCGCGAACGAGTTTGCGGCGCGGATGGCGGGTGAGCCGTACAAGACCGGAGGTATTCGCACCACGATGGCCGCCACTCGTGCGGCGACCAATGATCAACTCGTCGCCAACGCCCGTCGTCTGGCGAGTGAGGCACTCGCATCCGGCACGACGACGATCGAGGTGAAGTCGGGCTATGGGCTCTCCGTCGACGACGAAGCCCGATCGCTCGAAGCGGCTCGGGAAGTGACGGAGGAGACGACCTTCCTCGGAGCGCACGTGGTGCCCCCCGATGTCGAGCCCGACGCGTACGTCGATCTGGTGTGTGGCCCCATGCTCGACGAGTGTGCGCCGAATGCGAGATGGATCGACGTGTTCTGCGATCGTGGAGCATTCGACGTGGAGCAGGCACGTCGGATTCTGGCGACAGGAGCGCAGGCTGGTCTCGGGACGCGCATTCACGCCAACCAGTTGCAGCACGGTGGCGGGATCGCGCTTGGCGTAGAAATGGGCGTTGCGTCGTGCGACCACTGCACACACGTGTCCGACCACGACATCGAACTGCTCGCCGGCGCACGAGACACCACGGTGGCAACCTTGCTGCCCACTGCAGAGCTCTGCACGCGGTCGCCCTTCCCCGACGCCCGTCGGCTCATCGATGCTGGGGTGTCGGTGGCACTCGCCTCGGACTGCAACCCGGGGTCCTCCTATACGTCGTCGATGCCGCTCGTGGTGGCGCTCGGGGTGATCTCGATGGGGCTCACCTGTGACGAGGCGTTGTGGGCGGCGACCATGGGCGGGGCACAAGCGCTCCGCAGAACGGACGTGGGGGGCATTGCGCCAGGCATGCGCGGTGATCTCGTCGTTCTGGGGGCGGCCAGCCATGTGCATCTGGCCTACCGGCCCGGAGTGAACCTGGTGGCAGGAGTGGTTCGAGCGGGAGAAGTCGTTTCCGGACAACTAGATTTTCGATCATGACGACGAAGTCGGGCTCGATTCTCAACACGAAGTCCGAGTGGCGAACGGTGGCGATCATCGTCGCGGTGTACGCGGGGACGATCGCGGTGGTGGCCAATCACGAAGGCCTCGGGCCGTGGCTCTCGGTGTTGCTCCTGGCCTGGTTCGGCGCGTGGCACCTGAGCATGCAGCACGAACTACTGCACGGTCATCCGTTCTCGAGATCGTGGATGAACGACGCGGTGGCGAGCATTCCCGTCACGCTGTGGATTCCGTTCTTGATGTTCAAGCCAGACCACCTGGAACACCACCGCACCGATCTCACCACGCCTGGTATCGACAACGAATCGTTCTATGTCGATCCGCAGGACTGGGAGAAGATGGGCTCGATTCGCCGCGCCTACTACTGGGCCAATCGCACGATCTTGTTCAGGATCCTCGTCAACACCGTCGTGAGCACCTGGCAGTATCACGCGTGGAAGTTGCGACTGGTGGCCAAGGGTGATCGTCAGACGATCAATGCGTATCTCTTGCACGTCGTGCTGCTCGTGCCGACCATCTGGTTGGTCGTGGGCGTGGCCGAAATGCCACTCTGGCAGTACGCACTCGGTGTTACGTACGGAGGACGTGTGCTCAATGCGATCCGTCCGTTTCCCGAGCACAAGTACCAAGAAGGTGTGGAGCTGCGCACTGCGATGATCATCGCCGGACCGGTGATGAGCCTGTTGATGTTGAACAACAACTTGCACGTTCCGCACCACGACGAGCCTGCACGACCTTGGTACGAGTACCGATCGGTCGCCAAGCGGGTGAACGCGGAACAGCGTGCCGAAGAGGCTGGCCTGATGTATCGGGGCGGTTATCTCGAGGTGTTCCGCAAGTATTCCTTCAAGCCGGTCGACGCTCCGGTTCGCCGGTCGGCATAAATGCAAAAGCCCCGCCGGTCTGGCGACCGACGGGGCTTTTGACTAGAGACTCAGGCGCGCAGGCCCTTGCTGACCATCGAGACGACGGCATCCTTGACCGGGATCATGCCGAGCACGATCGCACCGTTGACGATGTGGCCGAGCCAGCCACCCCACATGGAGGTGTCGAGGCCGCTCATCCACGCGCCCACGGCGTTGTAGTCGAGTATGAACATCATCACGACTGCGATGATCAGGTTCCACAAGGCTCCGACGATCGGGATCTTGCGGATGATGGCACTCAGGCCAACGACGCCCAGGACCGTGTCAACCACGTTCTGGACTGCGCCGAGCAGGAGTGCCAACAGGAGGAGTGCTCCAAGGGTGTACATGTTGATAATTCCTCGTTTCTGCGGTCCCCAGGGCCGCACCATCGACCGTAAGCACGGCAGGTGTGTGGGTGGTGGATTTCACCACATTGCAAATTGCGAGCCCCAAACGGCGGCTTCTGAACCGATTGTTACGACTTTGCTACGGCCATTTTCGGGCATGAATTAGGGTTCTCGTCGATGGAGCACGTCGACGTCGTCGTGGTGGGGGCCGGAATCAGCGGAATAGGTGCCGCCTATCACCTCCAGACCATGTCTCCTGAGCGCAGCTTCGTCGTACTCGAGGCGCGGAACGACATCGGTGGCACGTGGGATCTCTTTCGCTACCCCGGAGTCCGCTCCGACAGCGACATGTACACCCTCGGCTATCAGTTCAAGCCATGGACCAACGCGAAGTCCATTGCCGATGGACCCGCGATCTTGGAGTACCTCCGGGAGACGGTGCGTGAGTATCGAATCGACCGGCACATCCGTTTCGGTAGGCGAGTGACGACAGCCTCGTGGTCTACCGAGCGGGGAGCATGGACCGTCTCGGTTGCGGACGAGCATGGCGCCGTCAGCCAGATGTCGTGCAACTTCCTCTTCATGTGCGCGGGGTACTACTCCTATCGGTCGGGTTATCGCGCGGAGATTCCCGGTATCGAGAACTTTCGAGGAACCGTGGTGCATCCGCAGTTCTGGCCGAAGGATCTCGACTACGTGGGGAAGCGTGTCGCCGTGATCGGTTCCGGTGCCACGGCCATGACGCTCGTGCCGGCCATGGCGCGTGATGCGGCGCATGTGGCGATGATCCAACGATCACCGACCTATGTCGTTGCCCGACCCGACGTGGACAAGGTCGCATTGCTGTTGCGCAAAGTCCTGCCAGAAAAGGTCGCCTACCGCATCATTCGGCTCAAGAACACCACGCTGCAGCAACTGTTCTACGGGCGCATGCGCAAGTACCCGAAGGAGGCCAAGCAGCGGTTGATCGACATGGTGCGCGAGCGGGTGGGTGATCGGGTCGACGTGGACCGCCACTTCACGCCGTCCTACGACCCGTGGGATCAGCGTCTGTGTCTGCTGCCGAATGGTGATTTCTTGGATGCGCTGAAGGAGGGGACTGCCTCGATCGTCACCGACACGATCGCGGGCTTCGATGCCGATGGCATCCGCCTGAATTCGGGGAATGTGGTCGAAGCAGACATCATGGTGACCGCCACCGGACTGCAGCTCGTGGTGCTCGGCGAGGCTCGATTCGACATCGACGGGGAGCCAATCGACTTTGCGCGGACGTTCTCATACAAGGGTCTCGGTTTCTCGGGAGTGCCGAATCTCGTCACGTCGTTCGGCTACATCAATGCGTCGTGGACGTTGAAGTCGGATCTCACCTGCGAGTACGTCTGCCGACTGCTCAATCACATGCGCGACACCGACACACAGGTGTGCACACCCACGTTGCGCCCCGGTGAAGAGTCGATGATCCGACGGCCATGGATCGACGGATTCACGCCCGGCTACATGCTGCGCGACATGCATCGTTTCCCGAGCCAGGGTGATCGGGAGCCGTGGCTGAACCCACAGAACTTCAAGAAGGACGTGGAGTTGTATCGCCATGCCACCGTCGACGACGGTGTGATGCAGTTCACCAAGGCTCTGACCCCGACGCCATGACTCGAGGGCAGTTGGGGGCGTGGTCGCCCTTTCAGATCGGGCTCTACCGCGCCCTGTGGTTCGCCAACCTGGGGATCAACTTGGGTTCGTTCACCCACATCACCGCTGCGGGTTGGACGATGACTTTGCTCACCGATTCGGCGGTCTTGGTGGGGGCGGTGCAGGCCGTGTGGGCGGTGCCGGGGTTCCTCCTCGCACTGCACTCGGGCGCCATCGCCGACGAGTTCGACCGCCGTCGCGTGGTGGCGGTCTCGCAGAGCTTCGCCATCGCGTTCGCCGTCGCGATCGCGTTCATGCAGTGGAACGATCTCTTGACGCCGGGGGTGCTGCTCGGGGCGACTCTCGCCGAGTCGATCGCGCTCACCATCGGTACGCCTGCGATGATCGCGATGACGCCACAAGTGGTGGGTTCGGAACGGCTGCATCAAGCTCTCGCGCTCGACTCCACCACCCGCTACTTGGCCCAGGCGATCGGACCGGCAATTGCCGGCGCGGTGATCGCGTTCGTCAACATCGGCGCCGTATACATGCTGAACGCCGTTGCGCTCGTGTGGGTGGTGGTCCTCGCCTCGTCCGGTCGGTTACCCGAGGCGGTCCGCGGAGAGCGGTCGAAGGTGTCGAAGTCGATCGCCAGCGGGCTGAGGTTCGTGACGTCGAAGGTCGAACTCCGCAACAACTTGATCCGACTCTTCGTCGCGAGCGTCGTGTCGGCATCGGTGATCGGACTACTGCCTCTGATGGCCAAGAACAATCTGGGGATGGATGCGGGTGGTTACGGCGCCCTCTACGCGTCGGTGGGTGTCGGTGCGGTGATCGTCGTCCTGATGCTGCCGAACATTCGCCGTCGATTGTCGGAAGAGGCGATCGTGCAGTGGGCCTCCGTCGTGTGGGGTGCGAGCATCGCCGGTGCCGCCACCACGCATCGTCCACTCCTCGCGATGGTGCTGCTCGGCCTCGCTGGTGCCGGGTTGATGGCGATGATGAACGTGCTGTTCACTTCGTTCCTCTCGCGGCTGGAGGACTGGGTGCGCGGACGTGGCTCGTCCATCTCCATGTTCGCTGCATGGCTGGGAGCCTCGGCTGGATCGATCTCGTGGGGCGCACTTGCAGGTGGCACCACGGTGACGACCGCGTTCGTGGCCTCGGCCGTGGCGATGCTGTTGACCACGTTGGTCAGCAGAGCCACGCTGCCACTGTTTACAGCTGCAAACTCTTGATCTCGAGGAACTCCTCGAAGCCGTGGCGGCCCAACTCGCGACCGTATCCAGACTGCTTGTAGCCGCCGAACGGGGCGTTCACGTTGAACCGCCCGTTGTTGACCTCCACCTGACCGGTGCGAAGTCGTTTGGCAATCGACATGGCCCGGTCCTTGTCGGCGGCCCAGACGCCTCCGGCGAGTCCGTAGACGGTGTCGTTGGCGATACGCACGGCGTCTTCGTCGTCGGCGTAGGGGATGATGCACAACACCGGTCCGAAGATCTCTTCCTGGGCGATCGTCATCGAGTTCTTCACGTTGCTGAACACGGTGGGCCGCACGTAGTAGCCCGCCGAGAGACCCTCGGGGGCGCCGAGACCACCGGCAACGACCGTGGCCCCCTCGTCGATGCCCTTCTGGATGTAGGACTGCACGCGGTCGCGCTGTGCGGCGGATGCGAGTGGCCCGAGATGAGTGCCCTCGGCGTTCGGGTCGCCGACGACCATGCCGGATGCGGCCATGGCGGCCGCCTTCTCGGCATCGGCGAGGCGGGAAGCGGGCACCAACATGCGGGTGAGTGCGGAGCAGGTTTGCCCGCTGTTGAGGAACGCCTTGCCGACCCCGGCCATCACCGCTTGGGCGAAGGTGTCGTCGTCGAGGTCGTCGCAGATGACGTTGGCCGACTTGCCGCCAAGTTCGAGTGCCACCTTCTTCACCGTCTCGGCGGCCACCTGCGAGACGCGACGTCCTGCACGCGTGCTACCGGTGAACGACACCATGTCGATGTTCGGGTGGGCGGCGATCGCTTCGCCGACGACGGGGCCCGTGCCGGTGACCATGTTGAACACGCCCTTGGGAAGACCGACGCCGTCGATGATCTCGGCGAGCATGAACGCATCGAGGGGCGCAACTTCGCTCGGCTTCAGCACCACGGTGCAACCCGCGGCCATGGCGAAGGCGACCTTCGCGGCGATCTGGTGGAGCGGATAGTTCCACGGTGTGATGCAGCCGACGACGCCGATCGGCTCGCGGACGACGAGCGATGAGC
Source organism: Ilumatobacteraceae bacterium (assembly GCA_046093585.1). Lineage (GTDB taxonomy): Bacteria > Actinomycetota > Acidimicrobiia > Acidimicrobiales > Ilumatobacteraceae > UBA3006. The sequence goes on from JBJTFU010000138.1 coordinate 9,180, forward strand.
CGACCTCCTCCTCGTAGGTGAAGGACTGGGCGACGGCGGCAGCCTGCTTGAACGAGTTGATCGGTAGCCCAACTTGGACGAGTTTGGAGAGCATCGCGTTCATGCCCGTCTCCTTGGAGATGATCGCCGCGATCTCGTCCATGCGTGCAGCCAGTCCGTCGCCGATCTTGTCGATGAACGCGCTGCGCTCGGCTGGGGTGAGTGCTGCCCACGAGGGGAATGCGGATGCAGCGGCTTTGGCGGCCGCATCGACATCCTGTGCGTTGCCCTCGGGAATGACCCCCATCACCTCTTCGGTGATCGAGTCGAACACTTGGATCGACCCCGTTCCCTGTGGCTTGATCCAAGCCCCGTTCACATAGATCTTGTCGTGAGCAATCATCGTGCGCTCCTTTGTCCAGGGCTCATTGTGGCACAGGGCCGCCGAGTCGTTCCTGCCCGGGGAGGTCCTTGCCGTTCACTACTCTTGAGCGCGGTACGAATCCAGGAGGCCACCAGTGAACACGGAACAGACGTCCAAGATGCGCTCGGGAAAGGGCTTCATCGCCGCTCTCGACCAGAGTGGTGGCAGCACGCCGAAGGCACTCAAGCTGTACGGAGTCGAAGAGTCCGAGTACTCGGGTGAGGATCAGATGTTCGATCTCATCCACGGCATGCGCACTCGGATCATCAAGAGCAAGTCGTTCGGTGGCGACCGGGTGCTCGGCGCGATCCTCTTCGAGGGCACCATGGACCGTGCGATCGACGGCACACCGACCGCGCAGTTCTTGTGGGAAAGCAAGGGCGTGATCCCGTTCCTCAAGGTGGACAAAGGTCTCGCCGATGAAGCAGACGGTGTGCAGGTGATGAAGGCGATGCCAGAGTTGGACAAGTTGCTCGCCAAGGCCGTGCAAGCCGGCATCTTCGGCACCAAGATGCGCTCGGTGATCAAACAGGCGAGCGCGAGCGGCATCAAGGCCGTCGTCGCGCAACAGTTCGCGGTGGGACGTCAGATCCTCGCCGCGGGTCTCGTGCCGATCATCGAACCCGAGGTGGACATCAAGTGCCCACAGAAGGCCGAGGCGGAGAAGTTGCTGAAGGCGGAGATCCTCGCCGAGTTGGCCAAGCAGCCCGCCGACCAACCGATCATGCTCAAGCTCACACTGCCCGAAGAGGACGGCTTCTATTCGGAGCTCGTCAGCCATCCGTCGGTCCTCCGCGTGGTGGCCCTGTCCGGTGGCTACTCACGGGACGAGTCGAATGCCCGGCTCGCGCGCAACAAGGGAGTGATTGCGAGCTTCTCGCGTGCACTCACCGAAGGGCTCTCGGCGAAGCAGTCGGAGTCCGAGTTCGACTCGATGCTGGACTCCACGATCGCCAGCATTTACGCGGCTTCGATCACCTGACCAGGTCTGCCACACCCCTCCACGACACTCTTCCCAGACCCAATGTGGGGCATGAACGGGATGTCCTTCAGTAGGCAAGAATGGGAGGCAATGATGGCGAAGAAGGTATTGGTCTTCTCTCTGCTGGTGACCGCGCTGTTCACCGTTGGTGCAACGAATGTGTCTGCAGAGGGTGAGTCGATCGACTACTCCAAAGTGCTGCAGATCTACATGCCAGGCGCGCAGTGGAGTTTGAACGGGGATGGTTGTTGTGACCAGTTGACGATCCACGACGGTTCAGTCAAACCAACCAAGGCCGAACTTGACGCCTTCTGGCAGAACCGTGTCGCCAGCGGGGCGCCGCTCACGCCGCCACCTCCACCGCCCACGCCCGTGCCAGATTCATTGAGTCTGGATTATTCGAAGATCTTGTCGCGTCGTTTCCCGGGTATGCAGTGGAGTTTGAACGGGGATGGTTGTTGTGACCAGTTGACGATCCACGACGGTTCAGTCAAGCCGACGAAGGCGCAGCTCGATGCGATGTGGTCGAGTGTGGAACAAGAGATTCTCGCCGAGATGCAGGCTGCCTATCGCGCCGCCACAGGAGTTTCGGCAGGGGACGACCCTGCTGCTGAGGAAGAATCGGTGACCGCCCCCGTTGCTGCGTCCCGCAGCTCGTTCGTCGTGCAATCTGGTTCAGCGCAGCGATCGCAGATGATCGAAACCAAAGCAATCACGGTTCGTGGTGGTTTCGTATATCTGAACGTTGCACCGATGTCGTCGGCGGGACCAAGCCAAGCGATGGTGTTGCGCGCAACCAACGGGAAGGAGACGTTCATTTGGTACCTGGACCGTCGAGTCGGTGAACCACGCGTAATCGGATTAGCCAAGAGATTCGTCGGGTTTCGGTTTACCTTGCGCGATGGTGGCAGGGTGACGGAGCGCATTCGCTTCGTTCGATAGTTAGATGTCGCGCATTCGCACCGAGAGACAGGTGACGCATCCCTCGAGCTTGATGTACTCGGAGATGTCGACGCGGATCGTCCCGTAACCAAGACTCTCCAGTAGCGAGGCGCTCTTCGGCGCGTCTGCCGCCATCAATAGACGCTTGTCGTCGATGATCACCACATGTGCCCCCGACTCTTCGGGCATGGAGAGGTACTGCGGAAACACGGCGGGGTCGTCGACAGCCGGGTCCCAGCCGATGATCGTGCCGTCGGGGAGTGCCGTCACTGCTGACTTGAGATGGAGCACCTTCGTCACGGGAACGGTGACCACCGTGGCGCCTAGCGGCTCGAGAAACTTGGCCAGTTGCGCGATCCCTTCCTGATTGGTGCGACCACCGAGGCCGACATAGACGGTGTCGTTCACCTTGAGCACGTCGCCACCGTCCAGGGTTCCGGGTGCCATGATGCGTTCCACTCGACAGCCCAGAGAGGCCACCACTGGCTCCACAGCCTCGACTTCTGGCTTACGCGCGTCGTTGCCAGGACGAGTGATCACCGCCACGTCACGGAACATGACGACGGTGTCCTCGATGAACACACTGTCGGCGCAGGCCTCGAGCGGGGGCACCTCGATCACCTGCCAACCGACTCCTTCGAGCGCGTCGACGTATTCCTCCCACTGGCGTTTGGCCAAATCGATGTCGATGGGCTGACGTTCGAGGTGGGTGAGTAGACCCTCGGCCAGGCGTGAACTGGTGCGTCGAACGAGCGCGATCGTCATCGGTTCAACTCCCGGCCAGATGGAGCATCATGGAGCGGGTGACGGGAATCGAACCCGCATAGCCAGCTTGGAAGGCTGGAACTCTAGCCATTGAGCTACACCCGCGAGGTGCCAGAAGATTTTACTGGACGACGTAACCCTTTGGGACATTGACCATACGACCATCCTTGCCCCAAGGTCAGTTCTCTGTAAGGGTGTCGAGATGAAACCAGTTCAGATTCTCCGAGCCACGATCCTCTTCGCGGCGGCAGCCAGCCTCGTTCTGAGCGTGTGGTTGTTCTTTTCCAATGAAGGGGCCATGGACGACAAACTCAATGGCATCTTCGTGGGCACGTGGGTGCCGTCGATTCTCGCCTTGGGCGCATTCCTCGTCTCTTCACAGCAGAAGGGCAGTTGACATGAGCCAAGGTGCACTCTTCGCGTTCGGCTGTGTGATCTTCTTCATCGTGGGAACCGGCAGTTTCATGTACGCGATGATGAGTCTGCGGGAAGCAGCCGACAAAAATCGCTAGTAGCGAGGCCTGAGCCCGCTAGATGCGCGGGTGGTGGCAGGCGACGAACTGGCCCGGGGTCACTTCGCGCAGTTGCGGCTCCTCGGCTGCACACTTCTCCGAAGCGGCAGGGCAGCGCGTCCTGAATCGACAGCCCGAGGGCGGGTTCATCGGCGACGGCGGCTCACCCTGCAGCGCTGCACCCGTGCGACGCTTGGTCGGGTCGGGCAGCGGCACGGACTCGATCAGGGCAGCGGTGTAGTGGTGCGCGGGCTTCGAATAGATTGCGTCCGGTGATCCGATCTCGCACACCTTGCCCAGATACATCACCATGATTCGGGAACTCACTGCCCTGACGACCGCGAGGTCGTGGCTGATGAACAACATCGTGAGGCCGTAGCGCTCCTTCATGTCCTGCAGCAGGTTGAGGATCTGTGCCTGGATGCTGACGTCGAGTGCGCTCACCGGCTCGTCGCAGATGAGCATCCGCGGTTCGAGTGCGAGGCTGCGGGCGATGGAGAGGCGCTGGCATTGCCCGCCAGAGAACTCATACGAGTGGCGCTCCAACACCTGGTCGGGCTCGAGGCCGACGTTGTTGAGCAAGTCGCGCACCTTCGCCTCGCGCTCGGCTTCGTCGCCCTTGCCCCACACCCACAGGGGCTCGCCGATCAGTTCGCGCACGGTCATGCGCGGATCGAGCGATGAGATGGGGTCCTGGAAGATCATCTGAATGGCGGTACGAGCCTTGCGCAGGTCCTCCCGCCTGAGCGTGGTGAGATCGACACCCTCGAACACGACATTGCCTGCGTCGGGCGGCGGCAACTGGAGTACGGCTTTGCCGAGCGTGGTCTTGCCACAGCCCGACTCGCCGACGATCGACAGTGTCTCACCCTTCAATACGTCGAAGGAGACGTCGGAAACGGCCTTCACGACGCCACCGGGCACCTTGAACTCGACGCGGAGATCGTTCACGGTGAGCACGGCATCGGACGAATTGCGCATGTGCGCTTGACCGGTCATGAGGACTTCCTCGCGATCGTGTTTCCGAGCGGATACCAGCAGCGATACAGGTGTCCGTTGCCCACGTCTTCTAGGTCGGGGCGCTCGTGTCGACACTTGTCCTGCACATAGGAGCAGCGGCTGGAGAAGCCGCAGCCAGCGGGGCGGTCGAGTGGATTGGGGAGTCGGCCCTCGATGACCGGGAGTCGCTTGTCCGTTGGTGCGTCGATCTTGGGGATCGACTTGAGCAGGGCCTCGGTGTAGGGCATCTTCATGTTGGCGAAGAGTTCAGTGGTGGGTGCCATCTCGACGATCTCGCCCGCGTACATCACCGCCACGAAGTCGGTGTTGTTGGCGACGACCCCGAGGTCGTGGGTCACGAGCACCATCGACATCCCCATGTCCTTGCGCAGGTCAGCGAGCAGACTGAGGATCTGCGCCTGTACGGTGACGTCCAGCGCCGTCGTGGGTTCGTCGGCGAAGAGCAGTTTCGGATTGCACGCGATGGCCGTGGCGATCATCACACGCTGCCGCAGTCCGCCGGAGAGCTGATAGGGAAACTTCCGCAGGACGGCCTCGGGATCGGGGATGCGCACTTTGGCGAGGAGCTCCGCGCTGCGCTTCATCGCATCCTTCTTGCTCATGCCGAGCCGGATGCGCAGGCCCTCGGAGATCTGTGTGCCGATGCGACGCACCGGGTTGAGCGCGGTCATTGGATCCTGGAAGATCATCGCCATCCCGGTACCGAAGTGCTCGCGCACCTGCGTGCTGTCGAGGCCAGAAATCTCCTGTCCGTCGAACACTACTGATCCGGTCCGTTCGACGTTGCTGCCGCTGAGCAGGCCCATGGCGGCACGGGACATCACGGTCTTGCCGGAACCCGACTCGCCGACGATGCCGACGCTCGCACCCGCGGGAATGTCGAGGTTGACCCCGCGCACCGCCTCCAGCGCCCCGAACGGCGTGCGGAAGCGCACAACGAGATCCTTGATCGAGAGGAGAGTGCTCAAATCTTTCCCTCCCGTGGGTCGAGGCGGGCTCGGAGGTGGTCGCCCACCTGGTTGCAGGCGATCACCGACAGTGCGAGCACGGTGACGGGCACGTACATCGAGTGCGGGGTGAAGGTGAACTCGCCAGCCACACGGGCGATCATCGCTCCCCACGAGACGCCATCTACCACGCCCACACCGAGTAGAGACAGTGAACCTTCGGCGACGATCACCACGCCGATGGCGAGGAAGCCGACCGAGTAGATGGCGGGCAACACGTTCGGCACGATGTGCTTGAGGATGATGTCCTTGTCGCGCATGCCCATGCTGCGGGCTGACACCACGAACTCGCGGTTGACCCAGGCGAGCGTGGCGCCACGCGCGATTCGGCCGAGGATGGGGATGATCACGAACGTGAGCGAGAGCATGATCACGAAGATGCGCCGGTTGGGGGAGACGGGGACCGTGGGGTCGGAACTCGTGGCGAGTACGGCTACGAGTGACAGGCCCAAGACGAGATTGGGGATCGAGAGGATGATGTTGAACAACGTGCTGACCACGCTGTCGACGCGACCGCGCACGTAGGCCGAAATGATGCCAATGAACGAGCCGATGAACCCGCCAACGAGTACGGAAACGAGGGCAATCATCAACGAGATGCGTGTGCCGTTGACCACGTTCGAGAGGAGGTCATAGCCGTTGGAGTCGGTGCCGAGGATGTGTCCGGGCGAGAACGGCTTGACACCTGGTGCAGCGAAGTCGGCCTCGCGCGGATCGGGAAGCGGGAGAATTGGGCCGATCACCGCCAAGAGAGCGACAATGGCGAGCCAGATCGAGCAAACCTTGGTGAACAGGTCCATACGGCGAAATGCCTTACGCACGACGTCGCTCCCTGGTCCGGGGATCGACGTAGTTGACCACGATGTCGGCAAGGGTGTTGAAGATGACGAAACCCACGGCCAAGATCGCTACGTAGGACTGCAGGGCGAAGAACTGGCGGGAGAAGATGGCGATGCCGATCTCGGCGCCCATTCCGGGAATGGTGAACAACTGCTCGATGACGAGGGTGCCACCGATGAGGGCTCCCATGTTCAGGGCGAAACTGGTGAAGAGCGTCACCGAACTGGGGCGCAGCACGTGACTGAACAGGATGCGCCTGTTGGAGAGACCTTTGGACACGGCCATCGTCACGTAGTCCTCACGCAAGGTGGCGATCACATCCGCACGGAGGAGACGGGTGTAGGTGGCGATCAGCGGGATCGCGAGCGAGGCCACCGGAAGGATCATCGTGCGAATGTGTTCGACCACACTCTCTGTCGGCGAGACGTACCCGAGCGGTGGCAACCACGCGAGGGTGACGCCGAAGAACACTGCGAGCAAGAGACCGAACACGAAGTTGGGGATCGAGGAAGCGGTGAACAGACCGTACGAGATGGCCTTGTCGGAACGGCGACCACTGCGGTAGGCGGTGTAGATGCCGAGAGGGATCGAAACGGCCAGTGCCACGATCTGTACGTAGGTCACCATCAGGAGCGAGATGGGCAGGGCGCTGGCCACCTTGTCAGCGACCGGTGTGGAGCCTCCACCGGGAGCAACGATCGGGCCAAAGTCGCCCGTCAAGAAGTCGCGCAACCACAACAAGTAGAAGGTGATCGGGTCCTTGTCGAGGCGGAGTTCCTTCATTCGAGCCGCCTTCGAGGCTTCGTCGACGCCGCTGGCGTAGATCTCTTCAAGGCCGACGGGCAACAATCGGAGAAGCAGCGACAGGAAGAATGTTGCTCCAACCACCACCAACAGGGCTTGGCCGAGTTGGCGCAGGATCGGTTGCAGCCACCCCAGTCGTTTCACTCACTCACCCCCAAGTATTGGTCCCCAAGAACTCGTCAGTGAAGTGTAAATGAAAATTGCCCGGGGTGGAAATCCACCCCGGGCAATTGTTCGACTTCGTCGCGAAGGACTAGTTGTCGATGTAGACACCCGTCCAGTTGACGCCCGCGTTGGTCATCGGACGACCACGACCGCCAGCGGCGAGCGTGAACGTGTCGAAGCCCTTCATGTCACTGACGAACCCGAAGAGGTACTGGATCGTCGGCGCCGGCAACACCATGGCGTTTTCCTGGATGTACTTGGTTGCGGCTCGCAACTTGGCTGGACGATCACTCGTCGTGTCGTACCAACCTCCGTACACGAGGGAGTCCTGTGTCGCGTCGGTGAAGCGACCCGGATTGATCGCTCGACCGAAGCCTCCGAACAACGCGCCGAGCGCACCAAAGTTGGCAAGCGTTCGGTTGTTCGGAGCGGTGAACATGTTGGAGACGAGGAACGGCAGCGTGAATGACGTGCCCGTTCCCTCGAACACCGTGGTCGGGTACATCTGGTACGGGTTCACCTTGCCGGAAGACGGCGAGGGGAACGCATTCGACGTGATGGTCGCGGTGTCCTGCGTGAGGATGCCCACCGTGATACCGGCCTTCTTCATGATTTGGGCGAAGGCCTTGGCGCTGGCCTGGGCCTCAGCCGAAGTGTCGCTCGGCAACTGGAACGTCAGGTCTTTGCCCGTCTCGGTCTTGTACGCGGCAACCGCGGCCTTGGCCTTGGCGAGGTCGAAGCCAACGAAGCCTTGCTTGTTGAACATCACGTTGCGCTTGCCAACGATCGAGGTTGGGATACTGCCGACGCACTTGCCTTGGAAGCAATTGCGCTGACGATAGAAGGTGTCCCTATCGAACGCGTACGAGACTGCCAGGCGGGCGTTCTTGTTGTTGAACGGCTCGATGGCGGTGTTGAACATGTTCATCGCGTAGTAGTCGTCCGGGCTCGCGATCGTTCGCAGATTCTTGTTGGCCTGCACATTCACGATCTGCTTGATCTCTCCAGCAGAGGTAAACATGGCCGCATCCAGCGTGCCGGAACGGAGACCGTTGGCGCGCTGAGTGGCCTGGTTGACGTACTTGAAGTTGATCGAGTTCAGGTACGGCAACGCGTTGCCGTCCTTGTCCTTGCGCCAGTAGTTCGAGTTACGCACCACGGTGACGTCGGTCTGCGAGTACTTGGAGACCACGAATGGTCCCGTACCTGCGCCAGCAGCAACGCACTTGGATACTGAGCCTGGAGCCAAGATTGCCGACGAACGCATGAAGAAGCGTCCGGAGGCGTACATCGTCTCGGGCAGGTCGATCTGTGGGTTCCACAGTTCTACGGCGAACGAGTCAGCCGACACCGGGCGGACGTCCTTGATGTTGGCCGTGAACGGAACACCGGATCCCACCGTGTGAACCACGGCAAGAGCGCCAGGTGTCGAAGTGCCACCAGTTTGGGCAACCGCGCCTGCGAAGTAGTAGCCACGAATCGCCTGCAGGTTCAAGATCGCGTTGGCGACGTTGAAGTCCGTGCCGTCGTGATACTTCACGCCGGAACGGATCTTGATCACCCACGTCTTGTAGTCGGGAGTCGGAGTCGCACTCTCTGCTAGGTGCGGCACGATTCGGCCATCCGAGCGCTGCTCGAAGAGACCTTCGTAGACGGTCTTGAGCACGCCGAGCGCGCCGTTGGCAGGGTTGCCGAAGCAGAAGCCTTCCAGCGGCAACGTGTTGAAGATGCCGACCGTGATGTCGCCGCCCTGCTTGGGCGATGCCACCTTCGCGGCACTCGACATCGAAACCGGTACAACGGACGCCACCAGCGAGAGGGCTGCGATCGCAGCAATCTTGCGGGAAGCACCCTTGAACGGATGTTTCATTCTTTCCCCCATTGTTGAGTGGGGACCCGACTGGTCCCCTGTTGAATGAGTGACAGCCTAAGGGTGAGGTGCCTGAGCGTCAAGTGCGGTGGGCTTTTCCTGACTTCCCACACCTACGGAAGGGGGCAACCTAACGAGCGCTAGGTTCCGGACTGCAGGGTGCGCAGTTGCTCAACCGGAATGTGACAGCGCATGAAGTGTCCTGGGCTGACTTCGCGCAGTTCGGGCTCCTCGGAGGTGCACTTGTGCGCCAATCCGCTGGCGGCCATGCGCGGACAGCGCGGGTTGAGCACGCAGCCCGTCGGAGGGTTCGCGGGACTCGGCACCTCGCCGCCGAGTCGGATGCGCACGCGATGTGAACCATCGATGGCAGGCACACTGGATACGAGCGCCTCGGTGTAGGGGTGGTGTGGACCGTTGAACACTTCCTCGGCCGCTCCGAGTTCCATGATTCGACCCAAGTACATCACCGCGATGCGATCGGAGAGGTAGCGCACCACGCCGAGGTCGTGGCTGATGAACACGTAGCTCACGTTCTCGTTGGCCTGGAGGTCGGCGAGCAAGTTGAGGATGTTGGCCTGCACGCTCACATCGAGGGCACTCGTCGGTTCATCACAGACCACCAACTTCGGGCTGCCGGCGAACGAGCGGGCGATGGCGACACGTTGCTTGAGCCCACCGGACAACTGCGCCGGGCGGGCCGAGTGCAGCACGGGGTCGACGCTCATCGAGTTGAGGAGTTCCTGAGCACGATCTTCTGACTCGCGCCGTGTTTTGCCCGCGAGCTTCTCGACTGCGCGGGCCACGATGCGGGTGACCGAGTGCCGACGGTTGAGCGCCGAGTCTGGGTTTTGGAACACGAACTGCACCGAGCCGACTTCAGGGGCCGTGCGTTCAGCGATGCTCGAGCCGAGCTGGCGACCCTCGAGCGTGACGATGCTTCCTGCATCAGGCTCGAAGATGCCGAGCAGGGTCTTGGCGAGCGTGGTCTTGCCCGAGCCGGATTCGCCGACGAGGCCGAGCGTCTCGCCGCGCGCCAAGGACATCGTCACGTCGGTGAGTACACGAACGGCTTGGTCGTCCTGTGTGAAGGTCTTCGACAGGTGAGCGATCGTGAGAAGGTCCTTGCTCTGCGAGGAGTCGACTTTCTGTTGCAGTGGCGCCGAGCCGACCACGCGGGGGAGATCGACGGCTTGTTCGTTGAAGTGACACCGAGAGAAGTGTCCGTTCTGCAGATCGACGAGCGGTGGCGGAGTGGAGCGACAGACGTCCTGAGCGATCGCGCATCGATCGACGAAGACGCATCCGGGGAGTTCGCTCCCGAGCGGTGGCGGCGTGCCAGGGATGGTGTCGAGGTGGGCGAGCCGCTTGTGCAATCCGCCGCGCGGGATGCAGCGCATCAACCCGACGGTGTAGGGATGGTTGGGGTTCTGAAGAATCGTCTCGGTTTCACCCTCCTCGACGAGTGCACCCGCGTACAACACGCCGACGCGATCACACATCGAGCGGATCACGCCGAGGTTGTGGCTGATGAACAGGATCGACGTTCCGGAGTCCTTGATCAGGCCGCGAACCAGATCCAACACTTCTGCTTCCACCGTGGCATCGAGGCCGGTAGTGGGCTCGTCGAGGATCAACAGGCGCGGGTTGGAGGCAAGTGCCATCGCGATCACGACGCGCTGGGCCATACCGCCGGACAATTGATGCGGGTAGCGCCGCATGACGCGCTTGGGGTCGGCGATCTGCACCTTCCTCAATGCCTCTTCGGCCAACTCGAGGGACTTCTTGGCGTCATTCCCGAGCATCGAGAACGTTTCGGCCACCTGCTTGCCCACCCGGATCGTGGGGTTGAGTGCGGCGATCGGGTTCTGGTACACCATGCCGATCGCGGTGCGGCGCATCTCGCGAATGTCGGCATCGCCCACCGTCGTCATGTCTCGACCCTCGAAGAGCACCTGCCCGGAGACGATCTGCCCGTTGCGCGGGAGGTAGCGCATCGAGGCGTAAGCGGCGGTCGACTTGCCACAGCCCGACTCACCGACGAGTCCGTACGCCTCGCCCGGCTTGATCGCGAAGGAGATGCCGCGCAGCACGTCACGGTCGATGCCGCGAACGGTGTAGGTGACGCGCAGGTCGCGCAGTTCCAGGGTGGGGGTGCTCATATCTCGAACGCCTCCATGATCGAGTCGGCGATCAGGTTGATGCCGATCGCGAGCGTGGCAATGGCGCCGGCGGGAAACACCGTCGCCCACCACAGGTTGCCGAAGATGCCGCTGTAGTTCTCGGCAACTTGAGAACCCCAGTTCGGTGAGCCGAGCTCCACGCCCACGCCGAGGAAGGACAACGTGGCGATGGCGAAGACGGCATAGCCGAGGCGGATGGTGAACTCCACGATGATCGGCGGGAGCACGTTGGGGAGGATCTCGACGAACAAGATGTGCGGCATTCGCTCGGTGCGCAACTTGGCCGCTGCCACATAGTCGAGTTCGGCCTCGTACAGCACCGCTGCGCGAACGGTGCGGGCGATGATCGGGGTGAACACGAAGCCGATGATCAACACGGTGATCACCTCCGACTGACCCTCGAGAGCGGCGAGTGCGAGGAGGGCGATCACGATCACGGGGAGCGCACTGATGGCATCCAAGATGCGCATCACGATCACGTCGAATCGGCCCTTCAGATAGCCGGTGAGGAGGCCGAGCGTCGTGCCGAGGATGGTGCCGATCGTCGTGGCACTGAACGCCATGAAGATGATCGGACGAGTTCCTGCCACCACCCGCGAGTAGACATCCCGACCGATGTTGTCGGTGCCGAACCAGAACTCACCGGACGGCTTCTTGTTGACGTTGAGTACGTCGACGGACCCCGGGTCGAACCTGGTGAAGAAGTTGCCGAACAGGGCTGCGATCAGCCACGTACCGAGGAGGAACGCCCCCAAGATGAATGCGGGATTTCGGCGCAACTGGGCGAAGCGCTCCTTGCGGATGCGCTTGCGCTCGAGGACGGCTGCCGCGCGGAGTGCCGAGGCCTCGGTCATCGTTCGATCCCTTGACGGATGCGCGGGTTGAGCACCGCAAACAGGATGTCTGCGATCAACTGGGCGAGCACGATCACCACGGCCACGATCAATACCGACGACTGCAGCACCGGATAGTCGCGGTACTGGACCGCCTTGATCAGGATCGTGCCGAAGCCCGGGTAGTTGAACACGCGCTCGACTGCCACCAATCCGCCGATGAGGTAGGGCACCTGACTGGCGACGACGGCGATCGACGGCAACAGTGCGTTGCGCAGGACGTGCCTGTTCACGACTTTGCGTCGTGGGAGGCCCTTGAGAGTCGCAGTGCGCACGTAGTCGGAATCGAAGGCTTCGATGACTCCGGCCCTGGCGATTCTCGAGATGTACCCGAAGAGCACCAGTACGAGCGCGATCGACGGCAAGATCAGGTGGTAGACGTAGGTCAAGAGGGCTTCGTCAGGCCCTGGATAGGCGCTCGTGGGCAACCACTTCAGACGAACACCCACGATGAGGACGAGGAGCACGGCCCAGACGAACTCGGGCACGACCGCCGCAGACAGACCACCCACGGTGATCACGCGATCGACGGGCTTGCCCCGCATCACACCTGCGGTGATGCCACCGATGACGCTCAACGGCACCGTGAGCAAGAACGCGATCGCTGCCAAGCGCAACGAGAGTCCGATAGCGGGGAGGATGTAGTCGACGACCGGCACCCGGTGCTGGATCGATTTGCCGAAGTCGCCCTGCAGCGTGTTGGAGAGCCACGTCCAGTACTGGGCGAGAAGGGGACGGTCCAAACCGAGATCTTTGCGCAACTTGGCGACGTTCTCCGGTTCGGCCAGGTTGCCGAGAATGCGCGTCGCGGGATCGCCAGGGAGGATGTTCGTCATGAAGAAGATCGCCGTGGTCACGACGAACACGGTGAGCAACGCGAGTCCGAGGCGCTTGGCGACGTACTTCAGCACGCGGTCATCCTAGGTGACGTGTGTTCCACCCAAAAAAGAAATCTCATCGTGTCGATGACGTTCACACGATCGCAATATGCAAAAGAGCCGGTGCACCGAAGTGCACCGGCTCTTGTTGACTACTGAGTGGTTCAGACGTTACGTGCTGAGGCCGACTCGAACTGCGCCATACCGTTGGCGTAGACGCCGGTGAGGCCCTTGCGGACCGCGCCAGTGGCTACGTCGAAGTACAGGAAGATGTACGGCGAGTCTTCGAGGGCGATCTCCTGGATCGTCTTGGCTGCTGCCTGACGGTCCGCTTCGGTCGCACCCGTCACGAACGCGGTGATTGCTGCGTCCATGTCGTCGCTCTTGTACTGAGCCGCGTTCCAGTCACCAGTGGACTTGATCACGCGGTTGAGCACTACGTCGGGCGAACCACGGTGACCGAAGTCGGTGATACCGAAGTTTGACTCGAGCCAGTAGTTGCTCTCCTGCTTCTTCGACTCCTGGGCGGACCAGGGCTCGGTGTAGTAGGAGTCAGCCTGCTTGATCGTCACGTTGATGCCGATCTCAGCAAGCGAGCTCTTGAGGAACGGAGCCAACAGGTTGATGTCGTCTCGCGAGTAGCTCGAGAGATCCACATCGAAGCCATCGGCCACGCCTGCCTCTTCCATCAACGCCTTCGCGGCCTCGAGGTCGATTTCGCGCTGCGCCACCGAAGTGTCCTTCAGGGTGGGGTACGCATCGATGATCGAGTCATTGCCGAGGACGCCCTCGCCCAAGAGCACGCCCGACAGGTAGTCGGCGCGGGCCAAGGTGAGTGCGGCAGCCTTGCGGATGCGCTTGTCCTGGAACGGACCGAAGTCGTTTCGCATGTGCACCATCAAGTGTGATGACGATGTCACGCGGACGAGCTCGACGACGGTCGCGTCGACGGCCGCAGCGGTGGATGGGTTGATCTTGGCGACAACCGCGTCGATTTCGCCTGCGGTCAACTGGGCAACGGCAGCGTCGGCCGAGTCGAACTGGATGAGCTCCAGCGCGTCGAAGGCCGGGATGCGGTTGGTGTCCCAGTAGT
>JBJTFU010000139.1:0-12358 GCA_046093585.1 Ilumatobacteraceae bacterium
ACTGAACGCCTGGTCCTGCAGGGGGCACTCGCCACCCTTGTCGCACACCGGACAGTCGAGCGGGTGGTTGGCGAGCAACAGTTCGAGCACGCCCTCCTGCGCCTTCTTCACGTCGTCAGTCGCCGTGCGCACCACTTGGCCCTCGGCCACGGGTGTCATGCACGACACCACCATCGCAGGACCACGCGGCGTGTCGATCTCGACGAGACACTGACGACACATACCCACGGGCGACATGCGCGGGTGGAAACAGAATCGCGGAATGAAGTCGTTCGTACGATCCGCGGCGGCGATGATCATCTCGCCCTTGCGTGCCGCAACTTGACGACCGTTGATCGAGATCGACACGGCGTTCGGATCCACGACTGCTTCCTGCGTCGGCTCGGTGGTGGTCATGCCGACGCTCCGACTGCGGTCACGGGGATCGTTCGGCGATGCTTCACCCGTGCAGCGAATTCTTCGGGGAACAGGGTGAGCGCGGAGTGCACGGGCGCGTAAGCCGACGGACCGACGAAGCAGATCGTCGTCATCTTGTACGGGAACGGCACGGCAGCCAGGCCAAGGCGCTCACTCGACGCGTGGGGGAAACTACCCGGGCAGATCATCGAGCCGACTTCCACCAACTGCGCCAAGTCCTCGGTCGTACCGTCGCCGTCGACTACACGCGTGAGGATTCGCTGCAACCATGTTCCGCCCTCACGACACGGTGTGCACTTGCCGCACGACTCGTGCGCATAGAAGTTGGTCAGGGTCAGTGCGGCGGCAGGGATGTCGGTCGTCTCGTCCATCACCATCACGGCACCCGAGCCGAGCATCGAACCGGCGGGCCCCACCTGACTCGCCTCGAACGGAAGATCGAGTTGATCGGCGGTGAACCAGGGCGCGGATCCGCCACCCGGCACGAATGCCTTCAGCGCATTGCCGTTGCGAATGCCCTGACAGAACTCCTCGCCGTAGAGCAAGTCGCGGAAGGTGGTCGTGCCGTTGACGATTTCGTACACACCAGGTCGCTTCACGTGACCTGACACCGCCACCATGCGCGTACCGGGAGAAGTCTTCGTGCCGATCGCCGTGTACGCAGCCGACCCGTTGCGCATCAGCCACGGCAGGTTGGACAGCGTCTCCACGTTGTTGACGATCGTCGGCTTGCCATACAACCCGATCGCCGCAGGAAAGTACGGTGGCTTCAGCCGCGGCATACCGCGATTTCCTTCGAGACTTTCGATCAGCGCGGTCTCTTCGCCCACCACGTAAGCGCCTGCACCCCAGTGCAACACGACATCGACCGAGAAACTCGAACCCATCACGTTGCGACCGACGAGACCCGCGGCATACGCCTCGTTCAAGGCGGCCGCGACGCGCTCTTGAGCGAGCGCCATCTCGCCACGGATGTACAGGAAGCACTGCGAGAGTCCCGCCGCGTAACACGCGATCAAGCACCCCTCGATCAACTGGTGCGGATCACGCTCCATCAACAAGCGGTCCTTGTAGGTACCCGGCTCGCTCTCGTCACCGTTCACCACGAGGTAGCGCGGCCACACTCCTTGCGGGGTGAGACCCCACTTCGTGCCCGCGGGGAAACCCGCTCCGCCACGACCGAGGATCGTCGCGTTCTTCACCTCGTCATGGACCGCGCTGGCTGGTTGTTGCAACGCCTTGCGCAAACCCTCGTAGCCACCCGTCGCGCGATACCGCTCGAGCGTGTAGGAGTCCTCGAATTGAAAACGCTCGGTGACGATCTGGGGGCGATCACCCGCGACGAAACCAGGTGCGTGGGGAAAGGTCGTCACAGCGCAGCCTTTCCATCCAGCCACGACGGTGGCGCAACTTCAGCATCCGGGCTCACTGCACCGACGAAGCGCTCTGCCGATGGCTGCTGACGGACTCGGGCGAGTGTGCCATGGGGCGGAATCTCGTCGGCGAGCCTCCCCGATCGCAAGTCGTCGATCAACTGCTCCATTTGCTCCGGCGTCACCCGATAGCGATAGCGATAGTTGACCTGCAGACACGGCGCCTCCGTACAGGCAGCCTGACACTCCGCGTGGGCGAGGGTGATCAAGCCGTCGCTCGTCGTCCCGCCTGCCTTCACACCGAGCTTCTCCTCGGCGCGATGCATCAACTCGTGCGCGCCCATCAGCGCACACGACATCGTTCCGCACACGTTGATCAAGTACTTACCCACCGGTTCGAAACGGAACATCTCATAGAACGACGCCGTCCCGTACACCTCCGCCGAAGTCACGC
Organism: Ilumatobacteraceae bacterium; assembly: GCA_046093585.1. Classification (GTDB taxonomy): domain Bacteria; phylum Actinomycetota; class Acidimicrobiia; order Acidimicrobiales; family Ilumatobacteraceae; genus UBA3006. The sequence goes on from JBJTFU010000139.1 coordinate 2,245, forward strand.
CCACCAACTCGCCGATGTGCACCATCGCCTCGCGGGTGACGTGACCGTCCTGCTCCTGGGCGAGGTGCAGCAGCGGCACGAGCGCCGACTTCTGGCGCGGATATCGGGCGATGATTTCGCGGGCCAACTTGACGTTGTCGTCGGACAGACGGCTCATCGATCCACCTCACCAAGTACGGGGTCGACCGACGAGATCACCGCGACCGCGTCGGCCACGAGTCCACCGCGCATCATGTGCGGCAGCGCTTGGATGTTGACGAAGCTCGGCGCGCGCACGTGCATGCGGTACGGAGTCGACGATCCGTCGCTCACGATGTAGCAGCCGATCTCACCGCGCGGGCTCTCGATCGCCACGTACACCTCGCCCTCGGGAACCTTGAATCCCTCGGTGAAGATCTTGAAGTGGTGGATCAACGCTTCCATCGATTCGTCGATACGCGCACGTGGGGGTGGTGTCACCTTCTTGTCCTGGATTCGGAAGTTGCCCTTCGGCATGCGGTCGAGGATCTGGCGCACGATCTTCATCGACTCACGAATCTCGGCCAGACGGATCGAATATCGGTCGAACGCATCGCCATACGTGCCGACGATCACGTCGAAGTCGACGTCGTCGTAACGCAAGTACGGCATGTCACGGCGCAAGTCCCATGCAACGCCTGTCGAGCGCAAGATTGGGCCCGTTGCTCCGAGCGCGATCGCTTCATCCTTCGTGATCACGCCGATTCCCTGGAGGCGCTCTCGCCAGATCGGCTGACCCGTCATCAACACGTCGTATTCCTCGAGACGTGGCGGCAACAGATCGAGGATGTGCAACACGTCATCGCGCCAGCCAGGCGGCAGATCGGCGGCGACGCCACCCGGTCGGATGAAATTGTGGTTCATCCGTAATCCTGTGACCTTCTGGAAGAAACGCAACACCTCTTCGCGCTCGCGCCAGCCGTAGATCATCATCGACACTGCGCCGAGGTCCATGCCGTTCGTCGCCATGAACAACAAGTGACTGCTCATGCGGTTCAACTCCGACAACAACATGCGCATCCATACAGCGCGCTCGGGGATGTCCTGGTCGATACCGAGCAACTTCTCGGTCGCCAGCGAGAACACGAGCTCGTTGTTCAGCGGTGACGCGTAGTCCATTCTGGTGACGTTGGTGCCACCTTGCAGGAACGACAGCGACTCGCCCGTCTTCTCCATGCCGGTGTGCAGGTAGCCGATGATCGGCTTGCATCGCAGCACGGTCTCACCCTGGAGCTCCAGCATCAACCGCAACACGCCGTGCGTGCTCGGGTGTGACGGCCCCATGTTGATGATCATCGTCTGGTCTTCCGAGGTGTCGCCCACCTCGGCGAGCTGAGCGGCTTGTGCTTCACTCATCCGCAGCACCGCACCAACTTCGCGGAACAACTCCTTGGCCGTGCTCTCGCTTCGCGGCTTCATCTCCTGTGCACCTTCGGCGGTGCCGGCAGCGACAGTGGTCTTACGCAGGTCTGAGATCGTCACGAAGCCGCTCCCTTGAACTGCACGGGGATGCGACCTTGTGCGTAGTCCTTGCGCAGCGGATGACCGTCCCAGTCCTCCGGCATCAAGATGCGGGTGAGATCGGGGTGCCCATCGAACGAGATTCCGAACATGTCGAACACCTCTCGCTCCATCGCCTCCGTACCGGGATACAGGTCGAACAGCGAGATCAGGGTCGGATCGCTCTCGGGCACTTGCACGCGAACGCGCAACCGTTCACGGCGCTGCATCGACAAGAGGTTCGCCACCACTTCGAATCGCTCGGCCTGCACGCCGTCGGGCAACGATCGTCCCGGGTGGGTGAGGTAATCGACTGCGGTCAGGTCGACGCACATCGTGAAGCCATCGTCCACCAACTGCTTCATCACCGCGAGGTATCGATCGCGCGGCACGAAGACGACGGACTGACCTCGCGAATCGCCCACCGGGCAGTCGTGCAACATCAGCGCACTCCGAGGATGACCGGAGTCGAGTTACCCGCCGGAATCTCTTGGATGTGGACGTCGGCACCTGCACCGCTCGCCTTGCGACGACGCATGATCTCGCCGTCCTCGATCAATTGGTGCAGTGTCTCGATCGCGTGGATCAACGTCTCGGGTGTCGGTGGGCAGCCCGGCGCATACACATCCACCGGAACGATCTGGTCGACACCTTGCACGATGGCGTAGTTGTTGAACATGCCACCGCTAGAGGCGCAGACTCCCATGCTGATGACCCACTTGGGCTCCATCATCTGGTCGTACACCTGACGCAGGACGGGTGCCATCTTCTGGCTGACACGTCCGGCCACGATCATGATGTCCGCTTGCCGCGGCGAGGCGCGGAAGACTTCCATGCCGAATCGCGCGAGGTCGTAGTGACCGGCACCAGTCGCCATCATTTCGATCGCGCAGCACGCAAGACCGAAGGTCGCCGGCCAACTCGAACGCGAGCGTGACCACTTGACGATGTCTTCGAGACGAGCGGTGATGAAGTTGTGCTCCAGTCCACCGAGACCGTCCTTCGACACGTTCTGTACGACACCCATCAGGCCGCCTCGCCTTCCCTACCCTCGAGACCGACGCGACGAACCGTGCTGCGCGTGGTTCGCGCACTCGACACCATCTCGTCGTCCGCAGTCAGGCGCACCGCCCGCTGGACCGGGCCCCAATCGAGTGCGCCACGGGCGACGGCGTAGACGAAGGCGACGAAGAACACTGCGCTGAACGCGAGCATTTCGACGAACCCGTAGACACCGAGTGTCGAATGGGCGATGGCGTACGGATAGACGAAGATCAACTCGATGTCGAACATGATGAACAACATCGCGATCACGTAGAAGCTGACCGGAAAGCGTTCCGGAGCCTCCCTGCTCGGCACGATTCCACATTCGTACGGAGCGGACTTTGCCGAGTTGGGGCGACGGGGCGCAAGTAGCCGCGACGCCAACAAGCTGAGAACGGCGAACAGCACCGCGACGATCGCCAGGGCGACGATGGGAAGGTACTGCCCCACGACGAGCGCTACGCCTTGGTCGGTAGCCGCTCGCCACTCACGTTCTCGCGCAGGGCGAGGTCGCGACGGTGGAGCAACCAGCACAGGATGAGGAACACGATCAGCGAGCCGAGCGTGATGAAGATTGCCGGCTGCCTCTTGGCACCGAGATCCCTCACCATGTAGACGTACCGATGGGGCTGCTCCTTGTCGATGACGGGACGAGCAGGCGCGCGACCGGGCTCGGTGCGCTGCGGCACCACGGGAGCCACCTCGACGAGCGCGTAACGCGGATTGTGGAAGAACGCGAAGAAGTCGATCGACTCGGTGATCAGCGGATAGCGCTCACCACCGCGGTCGTACACGTTCAACGAGAGGTATTCGCCCGGGGCGAACTCCTCGGCTTCGTTCTGGATGATCGCGTCGGATGCGGCCACCGCCTGGCCGCGCTGCGGATCTGCTTCGTCCAACAACGCCCAGCCCTCGGCCTGCAGCTGCGTCGAGACCGTCTCGGCATTGGCGACCGGGTCCGTCGTCAGGTCGAGCGAGGCATCCACGATGCCCGCATCGATGAGGAACTTCGCATCACGAACGATGGTGATCGGCTCGGCAGGTTTCCACGAGGGCTCAGGCCCCTTGAGACCGATGCCGTAGGTCCACCAGATTGCGCCCATCAGCACCATCCAACCGAACAAGCCTGCGAGCACGACGAGAAAGCCGAGACGCGCACCGAGGTTGGTGCCGACGATCAGATACGAGCCACCGATCAACACCACCACCATCGTGATGACGACGACGATGCCGCGGAGCTCTGGTTCCCACGCGATGGCCAAGACTGACGACAACATCTATAGACCCCTCACGTATTCGACGATCGCAGTGATCTGCTCCTCGGTGAGCAAGTTGCCGAAGCCTGGCATACGACCACCGCCCTGACCTTGCTCGCCGTAGCGCTTGCCGTACTCACTACCGTTCTTGATGAAGTCGATCATGTCGTCCTGCTTGGGGAACTGACGCACCGCCGAGCCGCCGGTCAAGTTCGGACCGAAAGCGCCACCACCCGTGATCTGCGGGTCACCGTACGACCATCCTTTGGTGTGGCATCGTGCGCAGGAGTAGGAACCGCCACCGAGGTCGATGTTGAACAGCGCCTCACCGATCGAGCCATAAGTCCCGTTGCTCACCAGACGCTCGGCTTCGGCTTGGACCTCGTCTTGTCTCTCGGCGGGAAGGTGACCGGACTCGCACGTCAACGGATCGTCGGTCTCGAAGGCACAGTTCTCACGCGGCACCTGGATGCTCTTCATGTAGTCGATCAACGTTTGGATCTGCTGCTCGTTGAGTGGACCACCGCCCGCCAGACCCCACGCGGACATCGGAGAGAACGGACGGCCGTATTCGAGAATGAAGCGGACCTCGTCCTCCGAATAGCGGTAGAACACGTTGTTCAACGCAGGTGCTTTCCAGTCGACCGCCCTCACTTCACCCGTGTTCGCGTCGGTGATGGCATAGGCGGCCACACCACCGGCGCCGTTCATGCCTCCGTGACAACCCGCACAGTTGTAACCACCATCGGCGGTCGTAGCGAACAGGTTCGAGCCCCAGCTGGCGAAGCGCTTGTCCCAACCGTTCTGCGCACCCTCTTGCCGACCCGGCTCGAGGATCCAATACAACGGCAACACGATGGTGATCACTGCGAGGAAGAGCACGCCGAGCAACTGCGTGCGCTCGAGTTTCTTGCCTTCCAATTCTTCGTCGTCGTAGTACGGCTTACGATTGGCTGCCAGTCGAATCTCGGATCCGACTTCCTTGCGACCCTTACGAACGTTGGCGATGCCATAGACGATCCAGCCAGTCGTGGCGACGATGAGGACGATCCACGCCAGCGTGGTGGTGATGTCGGCGATCATCAGTGGGATCCTCCACCCACGCAATGCGGACCTTCAGCCTCTTGACCGGTGGTGTTGGTGCCGATGGGCGGTCCGCCGAACACCGAACCAGTGTCGACCACGAGTACACCGTTGTTCACCGACACGCCGAAGTGATCCATGCCACGGGGAGCCGGACCACCCTTCTTCTCGCCTACACGGTTGTATTGCGAACCGTGGCAGGGACATTCGAACCACTGCGAGCTCGCACACTCTGGCACGCGGCAACCGAGGTGCGGACACTTCTGATAGAGCGCAATGACACCCGCTTCGATTCCGGCCATCACCGACGACTGGCCGCCGTACACGGCGCGAGCCTTCGACAACGCTTCCTTGGGGTACTCGGTGATCCATGCGCGCGCCTGTGGCACGTAATAGAAGCCCTTGTTCGCACGGATTTGGTCGATGACATCGTCCACCGGACCGACGGTGATCTTCGAACCGAAGCCACCGGAGCTGCCCTTCCACAGGAAGGCGAGCACGGCCGCACCGAACGCGCCGAGGCTCGCGCTCATCAACGTCACCGATGCACGATTGAAGAACTGCCGACGAGAGACACCGATCGCCTCCGGATCTGGTGGTGACCATGGAGCGACTTCGGCCTTCGGCGCAGCGACGAGAGCGGTGCTCCGTGCTGCTGCAACTTCTGCCTCCACCGCGCGACCCGAGATGCGGTCGGGGTCGACCTTGCCGCGATCCTTCTTGCGCGTCTCACGCGACAACGCACCTGCTCCGCGCACCTCACTGCGGCGCGCAGAGGTCAATACGACACCAAGTCCAGCCAAGATCAGGACTGCGACGGCGATGGTGATGATCGATGTGGTGCTCATTGTTTGCCTTTACAACTCGAAGAAGATGCCGTCGCGCCACGGGAACGTGAAGTTGTATCCCGGTCCGCGGAAGAACGAACTGATGATCACGAGCACCGCCCAGAACATCAGGTGCACGGTGAACAAGCTGGTCATGAACTTGCGATCCTCAGGCTTGTTCGATGGGTTGCGATCCAGGTACGGCGCGAACATCAGCGCGATGAGTCCCATGCCGGGAATCGTCACACCCGCGATCATCGGGTGGAACATCGTCAGCAACTCCTGCAACCCGAGGAAGTACCACGGCGCCTTGGATGGGTTCGGCGTCTGGTTGAAGTTCGCCGCCTGCAACAACGGCGCGTTGACGAACCAGGAGAAGAGGAACACGAACGCGGTACACCCGAGCGCTGCGACGAACTCGATCGACAGGAGGTGCGGCCATGTGTGCACCTTGTCCACGGGCACTGCCTTCACGTCTTTATCGATCCGGACTTGACGACCGTGAGCAAACGCTGGGTGTGACCGCCCGGACCTGCGCCAACCGGAAGACCGCCACCAGCGGGGGCGGCAACCACCGCACCACCCTTTTCGGCGACTGCCACTCCACCCGACCTGGCCGCCTTGCTGCGCTCGAGCAAGTGGTCGGGAATGCGCGACTCGTCGCCACCACCAGCCGACTCCGCGCCCTGGGACGCCGCCTTCTCTCGTGCCGCTTGGGCCCGCTTCAGAAGGTGTTCAGGAATTTCCGTCATGTCAGTTCAACCTCACACTCACAGCGGACCGGAGATGCCGCCGTCCTTGCGCACCCGCCAGAAGTGGATGGCCAGGAAGATCACGGTTACGAATGGGAACAACAGCACGTGCAACACGTACCAGCGAAGCAACGTCTCGGCACCAATCTCGACACCACCGAGCAAGACGAACCGCACCTGCTCACCGATCACGGGCGAGTATCCCATCATGTTGGTACCCACCGTCACGGCCCACAGTGCGAGCTGGTCCCACGGCAAGAGGTAGCCCGTGAAGGACAACAGCAAGGTGAGTGTGAGCAAGATCACGCCGACCACCCAGTTGAACTCGCGCGGCGCCTTGTACGCACCGTGGTAGAACACGCGCGCCATGTGCAAGAACACGCTGAGCACCATCAGGTGGGCCGCCCACCGGTGCATGTTGCGCACCATGTAGCCGAAAGTCACCGAAGTCTGCAGCGACTGGATGTCCTGCCAGGCATCGGCTGCGGTCGGTCGGTAGAAGAACATCAAGAAGATGCCGGTGATCGTCAAGAGAATGAAGAGGAAGAAACTCAGTCCGCCGAGGCACAGCGTGTAGCTCACCTTCACCGCGTGACGCTTCACCTTGACGGGGTGCAAGTGATAGAGCACCGAGTTCATGATCACGTACGAACGGTTGCGCGGCGAGTCGGTGTACCCCTTGCGGAAGATCGAACCAGGACGGAAGATCGAGTTCCACGCCTGACTTCCCTGCAGCGACTCGCCCAACTTGGACGCGCGCTCCTTCAGCGAAAGGCGGGGCTTTTCTTCGATGGTGCTGGCCATGTCTACTCCGATTTCCTAGAAGCGCATTCCGTACGCGTAGCCGTGGTTGTTGGTGCGCATGTGGCTGTCACCGGTCGCCGCCGGCACACCCACCTTGCCGAGAATGATCACGCCCGTGGGGCAACGATCGACACACAGTGCGCATCGCGTGCACACGTCGTCGTCGATGATGAACACCACCTTGTCCGACGGATCGGCACCGGGTTGCTCCGTGCCGTTCGCCTCCGCGATCGCCTCCGGGGTGACCATGTGGATGCACTTCCATGGACAGATGTCGACGCAGCCCTCGCACATGATGCACTCGGACTGATCGATGTGAATGAACTGCTTCGGCTTGACCGCCTTGTTCAGGTAGTCGGCATCCACTTCGACCAGTTGGTACTGGTCTGACCATTCCGGCATCGGCGGGTTCGCGTCAGTGCGTGCCATCAGCCCTTCCTCACCAGCGGTCGACCGTACGTGGACGTCTCGATCGCTTTCGGCTTCACCTCGCCGCGCTTCTGCCACCAACTGAAGAGGTAGATCATCAAGCCGATGTAGAACGCGTGGATGACGATGACCAGAATGTCGCGAATCGCCTCGTAACTCATGGTGAAGGGGAACTGCCCACCGAAGGCCTGGGGTTTGAGGAGGTCGAAGGGGCCGAAGATGATCTTGTCCTTGCGCCAGCCCAGATCCTTGTCGGCATGGTCGATGAACTGGTGGGGCACCACGCCGAAGGCAAGGAACATCACGCCGAACACGTACACCGAACCGAACATCGCCTCGCCCCAGGTGCTCTTGCGCGTGACCGGACGACGCTTCCCCACGGGAATGACGGCGAGAGCCATCGCCGTCGTCACCGCGAACGAAAACAGGAACGCCTGATTCATTCCGGGCCATTCAAGGATGTCGATCGCGAGCATGGGTCTCGGGGTGGTCCTTCCTCGTGAAACCACTCACGAGACTAGTGCCCGTTCGCGCCGAGAGGCGAAAGGTGCGAGGTCGTGAACTCGTGCATTTGTCGACGACGAACGTCACTCACCGCCGTCGCGATTCAGTCGGTCCAGGCGGCATCCCGCCGCTGCTCACTCCCGCGATCGAGTGCGGTGACCCGACCATATTGCGGTCTCCCGTCTCGCTTGCTTTAGAGTAAGAGCGGCTCGTAGCGAGTCGATCACCACCGAAGGAACACCGTGACCGAGATCCCCGAACACCTCCTGAAGCGCTCCAAGGAGCGTCGTCAGTCGTTGTCGGGCGAAGGTGCACCAGCGTCCAGTGAGTCGACTCAAGTGGAGAAGGCTGCCGCTGCAGCCCCAGCCAAGGCCACCGCACCAGTTGCGCCGAGCGCACCACCTCCGCCGCCACCAGATCCTGACTATGTCGTTGCCGCCAAGCGCCGCGAGAAGATCCCGTTCTGGGCGATGGCCGCTCTCAGTCTTCTGCCACTCTGGGCATTCCTCTATTTCCTCGCACTACAGCCGAAGGAAGAAACCGTCGAAGGCCCGATGGCGATCGGCGCAGGCGTGTACGGCAGCTGTGCCGGTTGCCACGGAGCCGCCGGTCAAGGTGGTGCCGGGCGCGTGTTGCATCAGGGCGAAGTCATGAAGACGTTCCCGAAGATCGAAGACATGATCAACTTCGTCTACACCGGCAGTCAGGCGTTCGTGGCCGCCGAGATCCCCGTGTACGGAGATCCGAATCGTGAAGGCGGCCCACATGCTCCGCTCTCCTACAACGGCAACCCCATGCCGCAACAAGGTCAGACCGCCGGCGGCGCGTTGACCGACTACGAGATTCTCGGCGTGGTGTGTCACCTCCGCTACGACATCACCGGCACCGACCCCGCGGACGAAGCCTGGGCTGCGGAGTACGAGAACTGGTGTTCACCCGAGTCACCGATCTTCCTCGCTCTCGAGGCCGGCACGACCAACTTCGACACCGTCGCTGACGACTTTGCTTCGTTGATGCCTGCTCCAGTGCAGGTGGGCACCAAGCCCCGCGCTTCAGCCGGCCAGTAATTCCTCTCTCCGTCGCGCGTTGATCGCGACGCATCCATACGCTGACATCGATGTCTGAGCGCGTAATCGACACCGATGTCCTCGTGATCGGGGCCGGTCCGGCTGGATCGGCTGCGGGCTATTGGTTGGCCAAGCACGGTTGCGCAGTGACGATCGTCGAGAAGAAGCATTTCCCCCGCGAAAAGACCTGCGGTGACGGCCTTACTCCACGCGCGGTGAAGCAACTCGACGACATGGGTCTCGGCGAGCGCCTTTCGACGTTCCATCGTTACGAAGGACTGCGCGCCACAGCTCACGGCAAGGAACTCGAACTGCAGTGGCCCACTCACCCCGTGTATCCGCGTCACGGCTACGTCGTGCGCCGTCGGGAACTCGACGAGATGGTGGCGCGCAACGCACAAGGAGCCGGAGCGACACTCCTCGAAGGTCGCGAAGCCACGGCTCCGCTGCACGAAAACGGACGGCTCGTCGGCGCAACGGTGCTCGACAAGGATGCGGATGAGTCCACCACCATTCGCGCCAAGCACGTCGTCGTGGCCGACGGAGCCAACAGTCGCTTCGGCCGTGCTCTCGGCACTGCCCGCCGCAAGGAGTGGCCGTATGGCACGGCAATCCGCACCTATTGGCAGAGCCCTCGCCACGCAGAGCCGTGGATCGAGTCGGCACTCGACGTGAAGGATCGCGAAGGCAACTCGATGCCCGGCTACGGCTGGATCTTCCCTGTCGGCGACGGCACGATCAACGTCGGTGTCGGACTGCTCTCCACGTTCAAGAAGTTCAAGGACGTCAACACCACGGTCCTGCTCGACAGTTACGCGCACATGATCGCC
>JBJTFU010000140.1:0-6339 GCA_046093585.1 Ilumatobacteraceae bacterium
CTGCACGCTTCGCCCCCCATACCGCTTGGGCCACCAGCACGGAGAGTGCAAACATTCCACCAATCACGACATGGGTGAGGACCACCCGCTCGTCACCCGACCGCTCGTAAAGAGGCGTGGCGATCATCGCAGCGAGGACGACGAAGGCACACGCTCGCTGCGAAATCGGGAAAGTGCGAATGACGGTCATCGAGAGGGGAGCAACATCAGCATCACCATCACCGCTTTGCTCGCCGTCGACACACTTGCCCTGCCACTGAACACGTCGTAGTTGCGGTCCTCGATCTTTTCGAGGATGCGTGAGTACAGCCTCCGTGCTGCGGTGATGGCCTTGCGTGATCGATTCGGCAACATCGCAAGACCCTTGTCGGCCGAGTCGTAGAGCTCCCTGCAACGGGCGATTTCGAATTTCATGAGTTCCACGAACTCGGGTGTGCAACGTCGCTCTTCCATCCGTACGCCAAACCTGCGTACGTCTTCTTGCGGCAGGTAGACGCGTCCACGGTCGAGATCCTCGTTCACGTCACGCAGGAAATTCGTCAACTGAAACGCATTGCCCAAGTCGCGGGCGTGCGGTAACGCTTCGGGGTACATCGGCTCGAGCACGGGCAGCATCATTTCCCCGATCACCGCGGCAGAGCCGTCCATGTACTGCAGCAGGTCGTCCCAGGTCTCGTAACGCTCCACCGTCAGGTCCATCGTCATGCTGCGCAGGAACCGCCGAAAACAGTCCGGATCGATTTCCAGGATGCGGACCGTGTTCACCACCGCCTTCAGGACGGGGTCCTCGGAAGATCCAGCCGTGAGGTCGGCGAAGAACCGCTCGCCGAAACTGGCCAACGCCTGTGCTCGCTCCGCGATGGGAACCGGCCCCAAGTCGTCCACGATGTCGTCCGCGTATCGGGCGAAGCCGTAGAGAGCGTGCACGTGTGGTCGCTTCACGGGTGGCAGCACCAAGGTCGACCAGTAGTACGTGGTGCCGTGACGCTTGTTGAACGTGCGACACAATTCGTAACTCTCGGCGAGCGTCACCGGTTCGGTTGGCAACAGATGAGTGGTGGGCGTCGGTGGCGTGCGACGAATCATCTGCCCGCGTACTCGTTCACCCGCTCGGCCGCCAATCGACCAGAGACAAGGACCATCGGCACACCAACGCCGGGCACCGTGCTCGAACCCACGAAGACGAGGCCCGGAACCCGATCGTCCACGTTGTTCGGACGGAACGGGCCGGTCTGGAAAAACGTGTGAGCCAGTGCGAATGGCGTACCGCGTTCCATTCCCATCGCTTCCCAGTCGAGTGGGTCGTACACACGTTCCACCACCACGTCGGTGGGGTAGCCGAGCGACGCCACGCGGTTCTTGATGTCGCCGACGATACGGTCGCGCTCGCGCGACCAATCGATCGTTCCGTCCAGGTTCGGAGTCGGTTCGAGCACGTACAGCGACGAGCATCCCTCTGGAGCGAGCCCCTTCGTGTCGAGCGAGTGCAGCGTCACCAATACCGACGGGTCAGGCATTCGCACACCGTCTTCGATCAGTGCCTTGAACGAACCGTTCCAGTCGTGTCCAAAGTGGATGTTGTGGTGTGCGGCCTCTGCCGGTGGCAGGCCCTTCACGCCCGCCACCCACAACACGCAGCTCGGGCTGTACTTGCCACGACGTGCTGCGCGCGGGGCATCGACCCCTCCGAGCAGCGTGCGGTATGCCACTGGCAAGTCTGGGTTGCACACCACTGCCTCGGCAGCGAGGCGTTCACTTCCCGCGATCTCCACACCCGTCACCGCACCGTGCGAGCCAGCCGATCGCAAGATCCGTGTCACTGGCGAGTCGTAGCGAATCTGTACACCCTTGTCCCGTAGCGCCTTGGCCAAGCCAGTGGCCATGGCGTGCATGCCGCCTTCAGGGAAGTACACACCCTGCACCGAGTCCATGTAGGTGATCACTGCGTACAGCGAGAGCGCCTCGTACGGAGCGAGACCGGCGTACATCGACTGAAAACTGAAGATCCGCTGCAACCGCTCGTCGTTGAAGAACGAAGCGATCTTCTTGTCGAGCTTCGAAAACGCTCCCATGCGCAACAACGCCAAACCCTGTTTCCATGGCTTCACCAAGTCGAGCGGCGAATTGAAGTTGGCGTCGATGAACGAATCCATCTCTGCTCGATACAACCGCTCCAACCACTCACAGAAGTCGATGAACGAAGCCGCTTCACGACCATTGGCGAAGCGACGAATCTCTTCTGCCATCGCCTCGTGGCCATGCAAGACCTGCAACTCTGAGCCGTCGGCATAGACGGCCCGATACATCGGATCCACCTTCTTCAACGTCACGTAGTCGCGCATCTCACAGCCGATGGCGATGAATGCCCGCTCGAGAAGGTCGGGCATGGTCATCACCGTGGGACCGTTGTCCAGGCGGAACCCGCTTTGCTCGACCAGACCCGCGCGACCGCCCGGAATGGAGTCGCGCTCCACGATCGTCACTTCATGGCCGCCTTGCACGAGGTGTGCCGCAGCCGACAATCCACCGAGGCCTGCGCCGATCACCGTCACCTTCATCAGACTTCCCTCCACGACACGAAGCCGGCGAGGGCCACGAGTTCTTCCTTCACATGTTCGCCGATCGGGGCCTTCCGAATGGCTCTAACTGCTTCATCCGTGAGTGTCGCGATCTGGCCTTCGAGTTCGTCGAGTGCGCCGGTCTCCCGCATCACTTCCTGCACCCGAGTCACATCGACGTCCGACATCCCGGGTTTGCCCACCAACTCCAACACTCCCCGTTGTGCCGGAGTCGCCCTGCTCGTCGCCATCGCCAGCAACGGCGTCGGCTTCCCCTCGCGAAGATCGTCACCCACGGGCTTGCCGGTCACTGCCGTCTCCCCGAACGCGCCCAACACGTCATCGCGCATTTGAAAGGCATCCCCGAGGGGGAGTCCATACGCGGAGAGGTGGGGAAGCAAGTCGTTGCTCGAATCACTGTCCGCCAGCAATGCGCCCAAATGGAGTGGTCGCTCGATCGTGTACTTGCCGCTCTTGTAGCGGCAGATTCGGAGCGCCTTTTCCCTCCGGCGTTCGCTCACTGCCGAGCCCAACATGTCGAGGTATTGGCCGAAGTTCAGCTCCACCCGGAGCTCGTTCCACATGTCCCAAGCGGCCTGCGATGCGCCGCGCAACAACGTGTCGGCGTAGACGAAGGCAAGATCGCCGACGAGAATCGCTACACCCTCACCGAATCGACGGGATTCCCCCACCCACTCGTTGGTCGAATGGTTCTCCGAATGGCGTACGTGCGTCGCAGGCTCGCCGCGTCGATTCATCGAACCATCCATCACGTCGTCGTGGAACAGCGCGAAGGCGTGGAGTAACTCGAACGCGGCACCCGCATCCACCACTCGCCGATCCAGTTCCGATCCGCCCGCTGCGACGAATCCCCAATGGCAAAAGGCAGGACGCAACCGCTTCCCACCAGCGAGTACCAGTCGCGAGATTTCCTCGAGTGGCACGAGCAGATCACCGTCGAACGCGCCCCACCTGGCTCGCTCCACCTCGAGCAACTGGGCCAACCGCGCGTCTACGGCAGAAGCAATGCTCGAGAGCGAGGCGGGGGCTTGAGGCACCACCTCAGGCTAGGTCGGTAAGCCGAACGAGGTTCAGTCCTTGTCGGCGTTCGCCACCACTTCTTCGATCCGCAGTTTGGCGGCACCAATGCGCTCCCTGCACAGTTCGATCAACTCGGCCGCGCGTTGCACCTGCTCCGCAAGGGTGTCGACGTCCACATCCTCCTCCTCGAGACCCTCGAGAATCTCCGCGAGCTCGACCAGCGCTTCGGCGTAGCCAATTTCCTTCTTTTCGTTCTTCTTCGTTGCCATCTACTCCCCGTTTCCCGAACTCGATACCTGTACATCAGTCACATCTGCGAGCACGACTCCATCACTCACCTGAATGGAAAGACCGCTCTTAGCTTTGACCCCCCGCACCGATCGCACCACCGAGCCATCGACGGCGCGCACGATCGACCATCCACGTTTCATGGTGTTCACGGGGTCGAGTAGCCGCAACCGTGCGGCTGCGTGCGCGAGGTGTTGGTCTGCCGCTCGAAACGCCTCGCGTGGACGTTGACGAATGCGCTCGGCCGTCAGCACCAAGTGGTGCTCTGCCGCCTGCAGTCGGGCGAGGCTCCGCGTCGCGATCTGCGACCAGGAACTCTCGGTGGAGTCGATGAACCCTCTCACCAGTTCCACCACGTGTGCCGCACACGCCGTCGGGGTCTTGAACGCCCGGTGCGCCACCTCATCGGCAATGCTCACGTCGATCTCGTGGCCGATTCCCGTGAACACGGGCTTCCTACACGCGGCGATTGCGGTGGCTACGGCTTCCGCATCGAAAGCAAGCAGGTCGGTGCGCGATCCGCCGCCTCGGACGAGGAGGATCACGTCGACATCGTCCATCGAGTCGGCCGTCCGCAAACCGGCCACGAGGGATTGCACCGCATCGTCGCCCTGGACGCGCGAATCCACGACTCGGACGTCGAAACCGATACCCGACTCGGTGAGCTCGTGCAGCGTGTCTGCGTGAGCCGCACTACCGACACTCGTCACGAGTGCCAACTTCATGGGCACCAGCGGGAGTTCCACCCGTCGGTTGGCGTCGTACAGACCGTTCTTCTTCAGGCGTTGGATGATCTCGTCGCGCAGGCCAGCCAAGTCGCCCAACGTGAACCGCGGGTCGATCTTGGACGCCTTGAACGAGAACGAGCCTCGCTCCAGATACAAGTCGCCGGAGCCGAACAGTCGCACCTTGATCCCGTTGGCCAACTCCAGCCGATGCTGCTCCATGAGCGGGCGCATCTTGCGCATGTTGAACTCCCAGATGGCCACGTTCAACGCCGCACTGCCGCCATCCCCGCGCTCCACGATGTTGAAATACGTGTGCTTGCCCCGGGTGTTCAGCCCTTCGATCTCGCCTTGCACCCACACGCCCTGGCCCTGCGAGGCCTTGAGCACCTCGTTCATCACCCCGATGTATTGACTTACCGAAAGGGTGACTTCCTCGTTCATCGAGCCACCCCGCTGAACTCGTTCCCTCCAGCCCGCACTTGCGCCGCATACGCACCGTCACGAGCGATCAGTTCGTCGTGCGTCCCATGTTCCACCACGCGCCCATCATCGAGGACCACGATGCGGTCCGCATCGCGAACGGTGGAGAGTCGGTGGGCGATCACCAACGACGTCCTGCCCGTCATCGCTCGGTCGAGCGCGGCCTGCACCAACACCTCGCTCTCGTTGTCGAGGTGACTCGTTGCCTCATCCAGGATCATCACCGCAGGGTTCTTCAGCAGCAAGCGGGCAATTGCGAGGCGCTGCTTCTCACCACCCGACAGCCGATACCCACGTTCACCCACCACCGTGTCGTAGCCATCGGGGAGTGCTGCGATCACGTCGTGGATGTGCGCTGCTCGACACGCTTCGACCAATTCCGCCTCAGTTGCGCTCGGCCGCGCATAGAGCAAGTTCGCCCTGATCGACTCATGGAACATGTGTGGGTCTTGCGACACCACACCGATCGCTCCACGCAACGAGTCGAGTGTCAAGTTGCGCACGTCCATTTCGTCGATCATCACTCGACCCTTCGTGGCGTCGTACAACCGCGGCACCAACATCGCCAATGTCGACTTGCCCGACCCGCTTGCGCCGACGAGTGCAACGGTTTCGCCCGGGGCGATGCGCAACGAGACATCGTGAAGGACGTCGGTGTCGGGGTCGGTTCCAATCATCACACCACTTGCCTCGAGGGATGCGATGGACACGTCCCGTCCCGGTGGGTATCTGAAAGTCACGTGATCGAACACCACTTCGCCTCTCGGTGCCACCAAGTCCACCGCTCCAGGCTTGTCGGCAACTGCCACGGGGGCATCCAACACCTCGAACACGCGCTCGAAACTGACGAGGGCGGTCATCACTTCCAAGCGTGCGTTCGTCAACCCGGTGAGCGGCTGGTAGATCCGTTGCACGAATGCGGCCATCGCCACCAACGTTCCGACGGTGATCCCTCCCGAGATGACGAGAAACGCGCCAATGCCGTAGATCGCGACTGCGCCGAGTGCTCCCACCAATCCGAGCGCCACGAAGAACACGCGTCCGTACATTGCCGAGCTCACGCCGATGTCTCGCACACGCGCTGCCCGCGAACCGAATCCTTTCGCCTCGTCTTGATGGCGGCCGAACAGTTTCACGAGCAGCGCTCCTGCCACGTTGAAACGCTCCGTCATTTGGGTGTTCATTTCCGCGTTCAGACCCATCTGTTCACGCGAGATCTGTTGCAGACGCACACCCACCCGTCG
>JBJTFU010000141.1:0-2799 GCA_046093585.1 Ilumatobacteraceae bacterium
GACCAACGGCCTCGCCCTCACGCTCGCCGGTGTGGCGGGCATCATCGTCTCGGTGGGCGTCACGGTGGACTCCTACGTGGTGTTCTTCGAGCGTCTCAAGGACGAGGTGCAGGCAGGTCGTTCCTTGCGCGGGTCTGCACAGCGCAGTTTCCAGAGTGCCTTTCGCACCATCCTGATCGCGGACGGCGCCTCGTTCATCGGTGCCGTCGTCCTGTGGTACCTCACGGTGGGTGCGGTGCGTGGATTCGCCTTCTTCCTCGGACTCTCCACGTTGATCGACGTGATCATCGCCTACTTCTACACCCGGCCCGCGGTGTTGTTGTTGGCACGGACCAGGTTGTTCGGCGGTAGTCGCGTGCTCGGTGTGCGTCAGAGCGAACAGGGAGCGTCTTCATGAGCGTGTGGGGTCGGTTGTACCGCGGCGAGACCACGATCAACTTCGTCGGTCGTCGCAACTGGGGCTTCGGGTTCTCGGTTTTGTTGGTGCTCGTGTCGCTCGCTTCGCTCGGGTTTCGCGGGCTCAACCTCGGGATCGACTTCGAGGGCGGTGTCGCCTGGGAGTTGTCCACGGAGACGGTGCAGATCAATGACGTGGAGGAGATCCTCTCCGCCAACGGCATCGAGGTGACCACGGCGAAGATCCAGGAGTTGAGCGGCAGCGAAGGTCGCCGCTTGCGCGTCCAGACCGCCGACCAGACCGAGCAAGTGCGTCTCGCCGTGAAGCAGCAGTTGGCCGAAGCGGCCCAAGTCGAAGTGCAGGAGGTGAGCGAGGCCAGAGTGAGTTCGTCGTGGGGTAGCAGCCTGACGAACAAGGCCGTCCGCGCGCTGCTCGTGTTCTTCGTCCTCGTCTCGCTGTTCATTGCCTGGCGTTTCGAGTGGAAGATGGCCGTGGCGGCGTTCGCCGCGATGGTCCATGACGTGGTGATCAGCGTCGGCGTGTACTCGGTGTTCGGATTCCTCGTGACTCCGGCCACCGTCGTCGCGTTCCTGACCATCCTCGGGTACTCGCTCTACGACACGATCGTGGTGTTCGACCGAGTGCATGACAATGCGATCCGCTTGGGATCCTCCCGGGTGTCGTACGGGGACGTGGTCAACGTGTCGATGAACCAGGTGTTGATGCGCTCGTTGAACACGACCGTCTCGTCGCTGTTGCCGGTCATCTCACTCCTCGTGGTCGGATCGTGGATGCTCGGCGCTGTCACTTTGCGCGAGTTCGCGATCGCGCTGTTGGTCGGACTCTTCCTCGGCGCCTACTCGTCGATCTTCATCGCGGCGCCGCTGCTCGCGGTGTACAAGTCGCGCGAAGCGCGTTACGCCCCCACCAAGAACGTGCTCCACCTCGGTGACGAGATGCAGCGACTGATGGGCTCGGGACGCGAAGACACGAGGCGGATCAAGGCCGACCCTCTGGACGGCGTGGCTCGGGCGACCAGTGCGCTCAGCCACCCACCGCGACCGCGCAAGAACAAACGCCGCTGAGCGCAGCCCGTAGAATTCGGGCATGTTGGTGATTTCGTGAGCACCACCTCCCGCGTCCTGCCCTGGAGGCGTTCCCAGGCCTCGGTGTCCACCGAGTTGGCGCCGCTGCTCAGTCTGTATCGCGCGCGGCATCCGCGGGGTTCGGTAGGCATGATCAACACGGCCTACGAGATGGCCCGCGAAGCCCACCGCAACCAGTCCCGGATGAGCGGCGAGTTGTACATCTCTCATCCGGTGGCCGTTGCTCGCATCGTCGCTGAGATCGGACTCGACGAGGTTTCGCTGGCGGCGGCCTTGTTGCACGACGCGGTGGAGGACACCGAGATCACGCTCGCCGACGTGGAGTCGAACTTCGGGGCCGAGGTGGCGTCGATCGTCGACGGACTCACCAAGTTGGAACGCCTCCAGTTCGATTCGCGGGAGGCGCAGCAGGCCGCGACCATGCGCAAGATGCTCGTGGCCATGGCCAAGGACCTTCGGGTGTTGATCATCAAGTTGGCCGACCGACTCCACAACATGCGCACGATCGCTTCCGCGCCGTTCGAGAAACAACGACGTGTGGCCCAGGAGACGCTCGACATCTACGCCCCGCTCGCGCACCGTCTCGGGATGCAGGAGATTCGTCAGCAACTCGAGGATCTCTCCTTCGCCGCGTTGTACCCCAAGCGTTACGCCGAGCTCGACTATCTCGTGTCATCACGCGCGCCGGAGCGCGACGTGTACCTGGCGAAGGCACTCGGGCAGGTCAATCAGTGGTTGAACGAGGTCGGCATTCGGGCGGACTTGACTGCGCGCGGCAAGCACCTGTGGAGCCTCTACGAGAAGATGGTGCAGAAGGGCCGCGAGTTCGACGACATCTTCGACCTGATGGCGATCCGGATCATCGTCGACGACGTGAAGTCGTGTTACGCGGCGTTGGGCTGTATCCACGGACATTGGACGCCCGTCGCGGGTCGGTTCAAGGACTACATCGCGATGCCCAAGTTCAACCTCTACCAGTCGCTGCACACGACCGTGATCGGCCCGGGCGGCAAGGCCATCGAGGTGCAGATCCGTTCACACGACATGCACCGACGAGCGGAATGGGGTGTCGCCTCGCATTGGGCCTACAAGGACGGTGGGGGATCGACCGACATCGACTGGCTGAACCGCATCGTCGACTGGCAGGACGAGATCGCCGACCCGTTGCAGTTCCTGGAGAACTTGAAGACCGACCTGGAGCAGGACGAGATCTTCGCCTTCACGCCGAAGGGCAAGGCCATCGCGCTGCCCGTGGACTCGACACCGGTGGACTTCGCGTACAGCGTGCACACCGAG
>JBJTFU010000142.1:0-11060 GCA_046093585.1 Ilumatobacteraceae bacterium
GCGCAAACTCACGCAGTGGGGCTTCGTCGGCTTCGCCGCGGCACTGACCTGCTTCGCCGTGATCACCACGCCCGAACCAGCCTTCATCTTCGGCTTTCTCCTCGGGTTCTTCTACTTCTTCTCCACCACCTCGTTGTCCACCGTGCTCCAAGGTCGCTTGGAGTCCGAAGTGCGCGGGCGAGTCATGGCGCTCTACATCATGTCCTTCGGTGGCATGGTGCCGATCGGCAACATGCTCTTCGGACCGTTGATCGACCGCTTCGGAGCGCGTGTGATCCTGCTGTTCGGCGCGGCATGGGCCGTGTTTCTGGCTTGGTGGTGCGACATCAAGAAGATCGACGAGACCGAAGCAGCGGGTTAGACGAGCAGTTCGACCAGTCGTTCGAGGGCAGCCACGCGCGAGCCCTTGACGAGGATGGCATCGCCTTCTCCGAGAGTGGCCAGTGCTTCGCACGCTCGATCCAACGTGTGCACGGGGGTCCCGTATGCGTCGGTCCCGACGGCGATGAGTTCCATCCCGAGTTCGGCTACCCGAGCCGCAATCCGTCGATGGTGCTCGTCGGAGTCCGCGAGTTCCGCCATTTCACCGAGCACCGCCACCTTGCGCAGAGCCGCAACCAGCGAGAGCGTGTCGAGGGCCGCAGTCATGGAGGTGGGATTGGCGTTGTAGCAATCGTCGAGCAACACCGCGCCAGTCCTCGTTCGCCGTTCCTGCATGCGCATCGGTGACATCGCCACGTGTTCGAGTGCACCTGCTGCGTCCTGCATCGCCACGCCGCAGGCGCCGGCAACGGCGAGTGCGGCGAGTGCGTTCGACACCATGTGTCGACCCGGCACGTTCAACCGCACCACCGCACCACCCCACGGTGACGAAACGGTGAACGAATGACGTCCCGCCGCATCAGCCACGACGTCGGTGGCGCGCACGTCGGCTCCCTGTGCCTCGCCGTATTGCAGGACGTTCGCTTTCGTTCTCGCGGACATGGACGTGACACGCTCGTCGTCAGCGTTGAGTACGGCGAAACCCGACACGGGAAGCGCCTCCACCAGTTCACCCTTGGCTTTGGCCACACCGTCCAAGCCGCCTACTCGCTCCGTGTGTGCGTGTCCGACTGCCGTCACCACGCCGATCATCGGTCGGCCGATCGAACAGAGTCGAGCGATCTCACCGAATCCGCGCATCCCCCTTTCCAACACCAGTGCCTCGCTGGCATCGTCGGCGTTGAGGATGGTGACGGGAAGACCCTGGTCGTTGTTGTACGAGCGGTCGGCAGCCGCCACCCGATACCGCGCTGCGAGAACCGTCGCCACCATGTCCTTCGTCGAGGTCTTGCCCACCGAACCAGTGATCCCCACCACCCGACCGTCGAGTCGTGCATCGAGACGCTCGCGAGCCCATCTCCCCAACTGCATCAGTGCTTCGGACGTATCGCCCACCACCACGGCGGTTCGTCGACCCTCGGGTTTACGAGTGGTGAGGTATGCACCCGCACCACGGGCCACGGCATCGGCGATGAAGTCGTGACCGTCGCGGTTGGCGACGATCGGGACGAACAGTTGGCCCGCGACGAGCGTGCGCGAATCGAACGACACACCCGACAGGTGCGCATTCTGTCCGACCAATCGTCCACCCGTCGCCGTCGCCACTTCGGCGGCCATGAAGCGCATGAGTGAAGGCTACCGATGCGCCTAGTACCGTGAAGACGATGTCGACAGTCGGCGCGCGCACGCATGTCGTCGTGATCTTCGGAGGAGAATCTGCCGAGCACGACGTGAGTTGCGTGACCGCCGCCCACGTGATCCGCGCACTCGATCCGGAGAAGTATCGGGTCACCACCATCGGGATCGACCGCACCGGCAAATGGTTGACCGCGATCGACGCGATGAGGGCGCTCGAACGCGGTCCGTCGTTCGTCCCAGAGCGACTCGCGGCGGAGGGTGAGCCCACCTCGATCACGCCGATCGTCGAGGCGGCGAGCGCGCATCCGGCAACGGTGATGTTCCCGCTACTCCACGGACCACTCGGCGAGGACGGAACGATCCAAGGCGTCTTCGAGTTGGCCAACGTTCCCTACGTCGGCACGGGGGTGCTCGGAAGCGCCGTCGCCATGGACAAGACGATCGCCAAACAACTGCTCGCGGCGAACGACATCCCGCAACCCAAGTTCATCTCGCTTCGCGAGGATCAGATCTCGACGTCTTCCCTCCACGGCGCCATCGACGAGTTGGGACTTCCGCTGTTCGTCAAGCCGGCCAACATGGGCTCGTCGGTCGGTATCTCCAAGGTGAAGTCGGCTGGCGAGTTGGAGCACGCAATCCGTGTCGCGCTCACGTACGACGAGTGGGTGGTCCTCGAAGAGGCGGTGAAGGGGCGCGAAATCGAGGTGGCCGTGCTCGGCAACCGTGCGGTGCGGTGTTCGGTGCCGGGAGAGATCGTGCCGAGCAGGGAGTTCTACGACTACGAAGACAAATACGTCGGTGACGGCGCCCAATTGATCGTGCCGGCGAAACTCGACGACGAGGAAGTCGCAGCCGTGCAACGACTCGCCACCGTGGTGTTCCACACCTTGCATGCAGACGGGATGGCACGGGTCGACTTCTTCTACGAACAGGGCGGTCGAGGATTCCTCTGCAACGAGATCAACACCATCCCCGGTTTCACACCGATTTCGATGTACCCGAAGTTGTGGCAAGCGACCGGCCTGTCGTATGCGGGACTGCTCGACGAACTGATCGCACTCGCCCTCGAGCGGCACGGCCGCAAGCGGCGCAACACCGCTCGCTGAGCGATCGTCGTTACTGGTTGGCTGGCGGAATGTTGATGATCTGACCGGCGACGATCGTCACGTCGTTGGTCGGCCAGCCATTCGCGCTCAGTAGTGCTCCTTCGGAGACACAGAACTTCTGGCGAATGCTGTAGATCGAGTCACCACGCTGCACCCGGTAGGTACCCGACGGACGAGGATCGCAGCCCGCCGTGCTCTCCCCTGCGGTGACATCCGGAGCCACGGGGATGACGGGATTCAGCACCATCGCCGTCGGCGGGATCTTCAGTGCCTGACCGGCGAAGGGGAACTGGCTCGTGGAGACGAGCCCGTTCCATGCGAGCAGTTCGGCCACCGTGATGCCAAAGAGGTTGGCGACCAAGATCGGAGAGTCGTTCGGGCGCACCGTGTAGGACTGCTCGACGCCGACGGCTCCGATCGGGAGGGTGGTCGAAACCACGGGAATGGTCGTGATCAGCGGCGGAATCGTCTGGAACGCGGTCGGATTGACCGCCACCACGGTGGTCGCCGATCCGGAAATGTCGGTGGCACAGGAGACGAGGCCGAGCAAAACGGCGAGTGCGATTGCGGCGTGCGCCGTGGCTTTCGTCTTCGTCGAGAGGGGCAGTTTCATTGCCTCACCACAGTAGGCGAGAGTCGGAGGTCCGTCGCCGTCAAGCGAGTGGACGGTCGCTCGCCCGCACGGGAATCGGCAGTGCAGACTCACCCATCAGGAACTCGTCCACCGCCGCGGCGCATGCACGGCCTTCGGCGATCGCCCACACGATCAGACTCTGACCCCTACCCATGTCGCCGGCGACGAACACCTTGTCGACATCGGTTCGGTAATCGTCGGCACGAGCGACGTTGCCACGAGCGTCGAAGTTCACTCCCAATTGATCGAGCCATGTGCCTTTCTCCGGACCGACGAAGCCGAGGGCAAGCAACACGAGATCTGCACGGATCGTGCGCCGAGTGCCGGAAACGACCTGGAACGCGCCGTCTACGAATTGCACCTCGTCGAGCTCGAGTGCGACCACGCGACCGTCCTCTCCGACGAAGCGGCTGGTACTCACCCCGAACAGCCTTTCGCCGCCTTCTTCGTGTGCCGAGGAAGTGCGCAGGACGAGACTCCACTGTGGCCACGGGTTCGACGCAGCACGGGTCTGCGGTGGCTCGGGCATGATCTCGAGTTGCGTCACCGACGCCGCGCCCTGACGATGAGCGGTGCCGAGGCAATCCGCTCCCGTGTCTCCACCTCCGATAATCACCACGTGTTTGCCGTTGGCCGAGATCTTCGGTTCGGCGACGTCACCTTCCTGCACACGATTGGCGATCGGCAGGTACTCCATCGCCTGGTGGATGCCGCGCAGTTCGCGTCCCTCCACGGGTAAGTCGCGCCACATCGTCGCGCCACAAGCGAGCACGACCGCGTCGTGTGCTCCGAGCAGATCCGCCACCGCCACGTCTCGACCGACCTCGGTGTTGGTGCGGAAGTGCGTGCCCTCGAGACGCATCTGCTCGAGTCGACGGTCGAGGTGACGCTTCTCCATCTTGAACTCGGGAATGCCGTAGCGCAGCAAGCCGCCGATTCGATCCGCTCGTTCGATCACGGTCACGTCATGCCCGGCGCGCGTGAGTTGCTGGGCGGCTGCGAGCCCCGCGGGTCCGGAACCCACCACCGCGACGCGCTTTCCCGTGGTCGTCAGGGGCGACACCGGTTGCACCCAGCCCTACGACCACGCGCGGTCGATGATCTCCAGTTCGACTTGCTTGATGGTCACCGGATCTTGGTTGATCCCGAGCACACAGGCCGACTCACACGGAGCGGGACACAGCCGACCGGTGAACTCCGGGAAGTTGTTGGTGGCATGCAGTCGCTCGATGGCCTCCTGCCAGTGACCGCGGAAGACGAGGTCGTTCCAATCCGGAATCAAGTTGCCGAGCGGGCATCCGTTGTTGCAGAACGGAATACCACAATCCATGCAGCGTCCTGCTTGCGTCTCCAGTTCCTTGCGCGGGAACTCCTCGTACACCTCACGCCAGTCGTGCACGCGCAACGCAACGGGGCGGCGCTTCGGACCGCTGCGCCCCCACTTGATGAACCCGGTCGGCTCACCCATGTTGACTCGCCATCACTCTGCGCCACGTCTCCGCATCGCTCGCCCCACTTGAGCGCGCGTCGTCGAGAGCCTTCATCACGCGCGCATAATCGCGCGGCACGACCTTGCGGAAGCGACTCACCCAGTCCTGCCAGTCGCCGAGGATCCGCTGCGCAAGCGGTGACTTCGTCAACTCCGCGTGCATCGCCAGCCGATCCTTCAGCCATTGCGTGTCCGCACCGTCCAGATCGACGACGTCGACCATCTCGTAGTTCACTCGGGCCCCGAATCCGCCGTCGACGTCCAGCACGAAGGCGTCACCACCGGACATACCCGCCGCAAAGTTGCGACCGGTCGGACCGAGAACCACCACGCGTCCCCCGGTCATGTATTCGCAACCGTGGTCGCCGACGCCCTCCACCACCGCGATCGCACCGGAGTTGCGCACGCAGAACCGCTCCCCGACCAATCCGCTGATGAACAACTCGCCCGACGTCGCGCCGTAGCCGATCACGTTGCCGGCGATGACGTTGTCCTCCGGCGCGAACGATGCCGAAGCGGGAGGGTTGATGACGACTCGACCGCCGGACAACCCCTTGGCGACGTAGTCATTGGCGTCGCCGCTCAAGTGGATGGTGATGCCGCGCGGGATGAACGCGCCGAGGCTCTGACCGGCCGAGCCCTCGAGGATCAGTCGAATCGTGTCCTGCGCAAGTCCGGCACCGCCCCACCGACGGGTGAGCGCACTACCCAACATGGTGCCGACCGAACGATTGACGTTGGTGACCAACTTGTTGACGACGACGGGCTCCCCGTCGCTCAGCGCCTTCGCACACTCGAGGATCAACTGATTGTCGAGTGCCGATTCGAGTCCGTGATCCTGCTGCGTACTGCAATACACGGTCTGGCCGTAGGGGTTTTCGGGAACGGCCACGATCGGCGACAAGTCGAGCCCGTGAGCCTTCCAGTGGTCGACTGCCTCGCGGACGTCGAGCGCTTCGACGTGGCCGATCGCCTCTTCGAGCGAACGGAATCCGAGCGCGGCGAGGAGCTCGCGCACCTCTTGTGCGATGTACTCGAAGAAGTTGACGACGAATTCCGGCTTGCCGGAGAAACGCTCACGCAGTTCGGGATTCTGGGTGGCGATGCCGACGGGACACGTGTCGAGGTGACAGACCCGCATCATCACGCATCCGCTGACCACGAGGGGTGCCGTGGCGAACCCGAACTCCTCGGCACCGAGCAGGGCGGCGATCACCACGTCGCGCCCCGTCTTCATCTGCCCATCCACCTGCACCACGATGCGATCTCGCAGGCCGTTCAACAGGAGCGTTTGCTGCGTCTCGGCAAGTCCGAGCTCCCACGGAACTCCGGCGTGCTTGAGCGAGGTGAGCGGGCTGGCACCGGTTCCTCCGTCGTGACCCGACACGAGCACCACGTCGGCCTTCGCCTTGCTCACTCCCGCGGCGACCGTTCCGATTCCCACCTCCGCGACGAGTTTGACGTGCACGCGTGCGGACGGATTCGCGTTCTTCAAATCGTGGATCAACTGCTTCAAGTCCTCGATCGAATAGATGTCGTGGTGTGGCGGCGGGCTGATCAATCCCACACCAGGCGTGGAGTGCCTCGTCTTGGCGATCCACGGATACACCTTGTGTCCCGGCAACTGACCGCCTTCACCCGGCTTGGCGCCCTGCGCCATCTTGATCTGTAGATCGTCTGCGTTCACGAGGTACTCGCTCGTCACCCCGAAGCGCGCAGACGCCACCTGCTTGATCGCCGAACGCTTGGAGTCGCCGTTGGGTAGTGGCTGATACCGCTCCTCGTCCTCGCCACCCTCTCCCGTGTTGCTCTTCGCCCCGAGGCGGTTCATGGCGATCGCCAAGGTTTCGTGCGCTTCGGCCGAGATCGATCCGTAACTCATGGCGCCAGTGGAGAATCGCTTGACGATGGACGAGACGGGCTCCACTTCGTCGATCGAGAGCGGCTGCCGATCGGAGGCGAGGGTGAACAGGCCCCTCAACGTTGCCAACTTGCGCGATTGATCGTCCACCAATTGGGTGTACTGCTTGAAGATGTCGTAGCGACCCGCACGAGTGGCGTGCTGGAGCCGATACACCGTCTCCGGATTGAAGAGGTGGTACTCCCCTTCTCGCCGCCACTGGTACTCGCCGCCCAACTCCAGACGTCGATGCGCACGAACCGATTGGCGATCCGGGTACGCGATGCTGTGTCGGCGACGGATCTCCTCCGCGACTTCCTGCAACGTGACGCCACCGAGTCGCGAGACCGTGCCGGTGAAGTACATGTCGACCACCTCACGGCTCAGACCGATCGCCTCGAAGATCTGCGCTCCCGTGTAGGACGCCACCGTCGAGACACCCATCTTCGACATCACCTTGAGCAGTCCCTTGCTCGCCGCTTTCATGTAGTTCTTCACGGCCTTCTTCGGATCCATGCCGTACAACCCGTATTGGGTCGCTTCATCGAGGTCGACGGACAACACCATGTCTTCGATCGATTCGAATGCGACGTACGGGTTCACCGCACCTGCGCCGTAGCCGATGAGCAACGCCATGTGGTGAACTTCGCGGGCGTCGCCGCACTCGATGATCAATCCCGCCTTGGTGCGCTTCTTCTCGCGGATCAAGTGGTGGTGCACGGCGGACGTGACGAGCAGAGAAGGAATCGGTGCATAGACACGGTCAGTGCCGCGATCGGACAGGACGATCAACCGCGCGCCTTCGTCGATCGCCTTGACCACCCGACGCCGAATGTCCTCGATCGCCCGGGCGAGCCCCGCCCCTCCTTCGGCGACCGGGTAGACGCAGTCCACGACTTGGCAGTGCAGATGGGGCTTGGCATGGTCGTCGTCGATGTGGATGATCTTGGCCAACTCGTCGTTGCTGATGATCGAAGACGGAATGGTCAACTGCATGCAGTTGCGCGGTCCCTCGTGCAGCAAATTGCCTTCCGGCCCCACTGTGCTGGCAAGCGACGTGACGATCTCTTCGCGGATCGCATCGAGCGGCGGGTTGGTGACCTGTGCAAACAGCTGTTGGAAGTAGTCGAACAACAACCGTGGCTTCTCGCTCAACACGGCGATCGGCGTATCGGTGCCCATGCTCCCGATCGGCTCGAGCGCCTGACCCGCCATCGGCGCGAGGATCAATTTCAGTTCTTCGTTCGTGTATCCGAAGACTTGCTGCCGCTTGAGCAGATCGTCGTGGCTGACGAATTCGTGCTCACGATCCGGAAGTTCCTCGAGGTGGGTCATGCCCTCGCTCAACCACTTGGCATACGGAGCCGACTCGCCGAGACGACGCTTGATCTCCTTGTCAGGAACGATCCGACCCTCGGCCGTGTCGACCAGGAGCATCCTGCCCGGCTGGAGTCTTCCCTTGCGCACCACCATGGATTGATCGATGTCGATCACTCCAACTTCACTGGCGAAGATCAACAGATCGTCCTTGGTCAGCCAGTAGCGACCGGGGCGCAACCCGTTGCGGTCGAGCACTGCACCGATCTGCGTGCCGTCGGTGAACGACACACACGCAGGTCCGTCCCACGGCTCGATCATCGTGGAGTGGTATTCGAAGAACGCCTTCGTCGATTCGTCCATCGCCGAATTCGCCTGCCACGCCTCGGGGATCAGCATCATCATCGCGTGCGCGAGGGGCCTCCCCGACAACACGAGCAGCTCGAGCGTCTCGTCGAACGAGGCGGAGTCCGAGCCGCCGGGCGTGACGATCGGGAATGCGCGTTGCAGACCGGGGAGATGCTCACTCGACATCGTCGATTCACGCGTCCGCATCCAATTGCGATTGCCCTGGACGGTGTTGATCTCGCCGTTGTGGGCGATCAATCGATACGGGTGCGCGAGTGGCCACGAGGGGAAGGTGTTGGTCGAGAACCGTGAGTGCACGAGGGCGAGTGCGGTCTCCATCCGCTCGTCGACGAGGTCGACGAAGAATTTCGCCAATTGCGGCGTGGTGAGCATTCCCTTGTAGACGATCGTCCTGCTGGACAACGACGGGAAGTACACGGCTTGGTCGCCGGAGAGTTCGTGTTCGATGCGCTTCCGCGCGATGAACAACTTACGATCGAGATCGAGACCGTGCGAGCCGAGCGGATCGGCGAGGACCAACTGGTAGAAGTGTGGCATCACCCGACGCGCGCTCACTCCGATCGACGAGTCGTCGATCGGCAAGTCGCGCCATCCGAGGACGCTCAAACCCTCTTCAGCAGCGATGCGCTCGAGCGACTGGATCGACCGCGACCGTACGCCGGGATCACGGGGCAGGAAGGTGACACCCACTCCGTACTCTCCGACCTCCGGCAACTCGAAAGAGACGACTTCGCGGAGGAATCGGTCCGGAATCTGGAGCATCACTCCAGCGCCGTCGCCGGTGTCTGCCTCGGTTCCGGTTGCGCCGCGGTGATCCATGTTGCACAGCGCGCCGATACCCATCGACAGGATCCGGTGCGACGCTCTACCCTTCACGTCCACCACGAACGAGACACCGCAGGAATCGTGTTCGAATCGTGGGTCGTAGAGAGGCGGAAGTGTTCGGGTCATCCTGTCGTGCACTGCGGTCGGGCACCGATCCAAGTCGGCGACGGAACGACGTTCCGTCTTGCGACTCTAGCGACGGGTGTCCGATTTCAGGCTGGGTCGACGAACCTGGGGGGTCGCTTCTCGAAGTACGACGTGACGGCCTCGACCTGGTTCGGCGATCCGATCAAGCGATGGATCTCATCACGCTCCGCAGCGAACTGCTCGGCGGCACCGGAGATGGCGAGGCGATTCAGGAGGCGCTTGGCTGCGCGCACCGCGTCGGGACTCCGCGATGCGATCTCCTCGGCCATCTGGGTGGCACGACCCAGTGGGTCTGCGGCGAGTTCGGTCACGAGTCCGATCCGCTGCCCCTCCTCGGCGAGCAGGATCCGTGCGGTAAAGACCAGTTCCTTGGCCACGTCGGGCCGCACCAGCCGACTGAGCATCAAGGTTCCCGTCATGTCGGGGATGAGACCCCAGAACAGCTCGCGCACCGACAACTGGGTATGCGGATGAGCGACCCGCACGTCCGCGCCGAGCGAGATTTGTAGACCGCCCCCGAGAGCATGGCCGTGCAACGCGGCGATCACCGGGACGGGCACTTCCTGCCATACCCAACACACTTGTTGCGCAAGGTGCGTGATCCGTCCGTCCTCCATCGCACCGGCGTTCACCGATCCGTTTCCGTCGGCCATCACCTGGAACGACGAGAAGTCGAGTCCCGCACAGAACGACTGCCCTTCCCCAGCGACGACCACCACTCGCACATTCGCCGCAGTCTTCAGGTGCTCCCCCACTGCGGCCAACGACGTGAACATCGCATTGTCGAGGGCGTTGCGCTTGTCGGCACGGTTCAACATCACCGTGGCTATCCCGTCACGCACCTTCAGCGTCACCCGCTCTTCAACCACTCCCGCAACGGTCATCGACAGTCCTTTCCTCGACCCTCATCGTGGCACGCGCCACCTGCAAGACTCAAAGACATGCACCTCAACCTCAGCGCCGACGAAGTACTCCGCACCACACGAAGCGTTCGCAAACGACTCGACTTCGACCGCCCCGTAGAGCGCGCAGTCGTCGAGGAATGCATGGAGATCGCACTCCAGGCGCCGACGGGAGGCAATCGCCAGGGGTGGCACTTCGTGTTCATCGAGGATGCGGCCACGAAGAAAGCGTTGGCGGACATCTATCGGTCGAACATGGGCATCTACGCGAAGATGCCTTCTCGCCCGACAGGAGACGTCAGAGATGAACAGTTGCCGAGGGTTCGAGAGTCCGCGCTCTACCTCGCGGAGAATTTCGAGCGAGCACCGATGCTGATGATCCCGTGCATCGAAGGTCGCCTCGAGAATGTGGACGTGGCGATGGGCGCCGGCGGCTGGGGCTCGTTGTTGCCAGCCGTGTGGAGCTTCATGCTCGCCCTGCGCAACCGCGGGCTCGGCTCGGCATGGACGACGATCCACCTGATGATGGACGGCGAGAAGAAGGCGGCCGACCTGCTCGGCATTCCCTACGAGAAGGTCACACAAGGCGGCCTGTTCCCCATCGCGTACACCAAGGGAACCGAGTTCAAGCCGGCCACGCGCCTGCCACTCGATCAAGTCACGCACTGGGGTCGTTGGTAGTAAATACCAC